>JBCBEA010000066.1:0-11506 GCA_038529195.1 Cyanobacteria bacterium J06600_6 | reverse complement strand
TCCTTATAAAGTATACGGTGTATATTTCTTGGTCTTTCTAATTATTCTGAGCTGGATTTATAAGGATAGTCAGCACCATTAATAAGTAGTTGATAAATACCTCGATCGCTTCCAAATAACGGTTCTTTTTTGCCGCTGATGAGTTTGGCTAAAATAGCTAAAACAAGGGGAATTAACCAGCCCCAGATTAAGTAAATTTTTCCCAAGCGACAGCTTTTTTGAAGCGTATAGCCTTTTTTATCTATCTTCAATTCAGTTAAAAATAGAGAGATTATAATAAAGATTGGTACGGCAGTCGCAAAGATAAATACGTGTAATGCTCTGGCGTACCATAAATCCATTGAGATAGGCGAAGTGTGAAACACAACGACAAATATACAGGCGATCGCTCTAAGATATTCCAGCCCATAAATTCTAGTTTTAGTTTGAGCCGTAAGAGGTGAAACTGTTTTCATCAGCTTAGAAATTCGAGTTAGCTTGAGTTGTTAAGAAGTCATTGATTTTGTGGCGCCAGACTTGATATGCAGCTTCCGTAAAATGCACGCCATCGTTAGTATATTGAGACAAAAGATAGCCTTCTGGCGCAATGATTGGATTGAGGTCAATTAAGGTTATTTGTCGTTCTTGAGCTATTTCATTTAATGCTTGATTGATTTGCTCGACCTTGATGTTTGCCGATTGATATTGCTGACTTTGTAAGGGAACTAAAGTTATGATGGGCTGGGTATTATGCTCTGCAACTGTATCTAGTAGTTGTTCGTATTCCCTAATTGTTTGCTCTATTGTTATGTTCTGATTCCGAGAATCATTTGTGCCTGCCAAGATAAACAGATAACGAGGACTGTAGCCCAGTGCTTCCGAAACTTTCGTCCTAACTTGTCTTGTGGTGTAGCCATTAACGGCTAAATTTTTAGAAATACTCGGATTTTGTTCGAGCTGCCAACCCCAGTTATCTCCAGCTTTAGTAATACTGTCGCCAATAAAAACGTATTTCAAAGGTTCGATCTGAGCTATGCCTCCAGCGATGATTTCAAAGTAGGTAAAACGCAGGCGATCGCTGACCAAAAAAACAGCAGTGAGGGGCAGAGAAACGAGGCTATACAGCAGCAAAATAGAAATAAAAGC
This sequence comes from Cyanobacteria bacterium J06600_6, assembly GCA_038529195.1. Classification (GTDB taxonomy): domain Bacteria; phylum Cyanobacteriota; class Cyanobacteriia; order Cyanobacteriales; family Xenococcaceae; genus Waterburya. The sequence goes on along the minus strand of JBCBEA010000066.1, from coordinate 10,381 downwards.
AAATCTTAGGCTGTATTTTGGTTGGATTTTAAGCTTACCTTGATGGTTTCCTTGGTCAGCAGAATTTTGGACATTCCAATTTTTAATGATCATCGGCTTCTTTAATTCCTAACAGTTAAGAACGATAAAGATCTACTATCATTGTTTCGGGCTGTGAGGTAACTTCACGGCGATCGCTTTCACGAATCTCTAGCGCCTGTAAACTTCTGGCTTTGCCCTGCGCCCAGGCATACTGAACATAGGAAGCTGAGATTGAACCGTTGTCGGTCACAAAATAAGGTACTTCTGGTTTATATTCCTGCGGATTTAGATGATCGCGGAAAAATCCCCCCAGAATTTCTGTTTGTCCTTGATTTTCCGTAACCAAATGAATCGCAGGAGCTTCTGTTTTGATTCCTAGAACCCAAAGCTTGACACCATCATTCACTCCATAAGTTACTTGTGAACTAGATTTAGCGGGATTAAAAGGATTATTTTCGGGATTCCACTGGCGCACCCAGACTGAACCCTGACCATGTAAATCTAATGTACCAAGCCACTCGTCAATGTATACTTTGCCCGACCAACTAGCCGCCGTTTTAATCGACCCCCGATCTGCCCCATCGCAATATTTAAAAGTTACTGGTCGGTTGGTCGCTACTTCAAAGACTACGGGTTGATGAGGCCATGCCGAAAGCTTAAGCCACTCCACACTAACTGGTTTACTAGTATCGCCCACAAACTTGAACATGGGACGGCTAACAAATTTTCTGGTGTTTTTTGCTGATTCGCTCACCTGAATATTACCGTGAGGTCTTTTTTGCGCAATGATACGTTCGACTGTCTCAGGAATCTCAATCGTCCGCGAAATTTTGTAGGTAATGTCTCCAGGTAGAAAGATAGTTTTTGCCCCCGAATTCATGGCCATCTGTAGTGCTTCCGTGCTGTCTGCCTGGGAGCTATCGGGGACAACCCAATTTGATACTGGGTCAATAGGCTGACTGGGGGGCGACTCGATCGCTAATTTTAGATGTCCGCGATCGCTAGGCGCCGAAATTGCTAGGGAGTCACTCCAGCGTTCCCTAATGTTTTTCTCTGGGATTGATTCCCCACGAACTTGTAAAGCGGATTGATAATCTCCTGCTGTTTTAATATTGCGTAGATAATAGCTACCCTCTGTTTGGATTGCCGCCCCAGTTGTGCCAGATAGTCCCTCTAGTTGAGCATCGATCAGCACGAGATGGGAGATAGGATTAGCAGCATTCGTCACTGCGGGGACTTGGTTGATACTGGTTAAGTTGTGGACGGAAAGAGGCATTTGGTTTTGCAAGCCCACTACTCGCTGTTTTTCGAGAGTGATGTTCTCTAGTACTGCATGGGATACGTTGGCAGGGGTTTTGATTCCCGTATCAAAGCCGATGACGGTCAGATTACTGACCATTCCTGGCCCAAACTCCGTTTCCGATAGATCCAAACCAACTGCCCCTGCAAGATCTTCGGAAATGATGGCAACATCGTCGATTGCGCCATAATTGTGAGTATTATAACGAATGCCAATCGCCTGGGGGTTACCTGTCCCAATTTTGACGGTAATTCCCTGAATATAGGCAGCAAAAGTCTGATTGTTATTAAAAAATGTTCTTAAAACAGGCTTTACTTGAGTTGCAAATCCAGGACTATTTTCTTTGAGCTTAATCGTTGTTTTGACCGAACTAACTCCTTGAAGAGTTAGAAATCGACCCAGTTCGAGGGTATCACTAACGACATAAGTTCCTTCTGGCAGATAAATAATTTGCAACTCATGACTGGTAGCATTAATTGCCTGCTTGATTGCCTCGGTATCGTCGGTAATGCCATCACCCACCGCACCAAAATCTTTAACATTAATTTGGTCTCCTTGAGCGGGATACTGGACCTCAATACTGGCATTTGCTGATAACATTCCCCGTTCGACTCTCATCACAGGAATCAGATTAAAAACTGCCAGCAACAGCCCCAATAAAAATAGAACACCAATTTTGCCTAAATGAAAACGCATTACAGCTATTCTCCTAACAACTTAATTTACTCTGGGTCGGTTAGTACGGCTAAGTAGTTCGTCACACCACGAAAATATTCACAATCCTCATAGTATTCATCGATTCGCATCAAGCGTGCCGAGGGTAGAATTCGATAAATTTGATAGCCATAGGGATGGAGCAAATCCCAAAAATCGCGAAAAAACGTGCGAGAATTGATATTTCCCGAACCAAACTCAAAGGAAAGAGCCTTAATCTTTTTACTTTCCAGACTGTGCTGCGCCCCCTTGAGAGCATCTAACTCATGTCCTTCAATATCCATTTTGAGAAAGTCAACCTGCTCTATTTGGCGATCGCTAATCAGGCGATCAAGAGTGATAGTCTGAATATCTAGGGGAAAAAAGTCATACTGCTCGAAGTAAGTATCTTGTCTGGGGTGTAGAGAGGCGATGCCAGAAGTTGCGGCGGTAGTATAGATTTTGGTTTGACGCACGCTGGAGCTAACTGCATAAGGAACTAGCTCCATATTCGGCAGTTGTTTACTAACAATTGTTTGCTGGCAGTCTGGCTGTGGTTCAAATAAATATAGTTGAGCTTGAGGAAACAGTTGACTCATTAATAAAGACCACTCTCCATTGTTAGCTCCAACATCAAAGATCGTGGGACTGGCTGTTTTAATTACCGATCTTGCCGCCGCTATTTCCGAGTTTAAATCCCAACCTGTTCCCGCACCCTTGCCAGTCAAGATGCACCAATATGCTTCGAGCAATCTCGTCCAATCTTCAGTTAGGGGATTAACAAGTATTGTGCTTAAAGGTTTAGCGAGGATTTTACCTAATTGATTGAGTCGCCCACTGTCATCTGGTTTGATCATTATTTTATGATTAATTAAATTAAATTAAATTAACTAAATTAGATTGGTTAAATTACGAACAGATATTGCTTTAATTGGCTAATATTCACTGAAAATAGCGCCGTTCTACGACGAAAGAAAGTGCGAGCAAAAGTGAATCTCCTCTAGGCAACAATTTGCTCGTAGAGTCTTGCTAGCTCTGCCCCTTTAGCTCGCCAACTGTAATCCTGTTTAATTAGTGCCTTTCCTGCCAATCCCATCTTGATTCTTAATTCTGAGTCTAGACTCAGACGCTGCATCGCTGCTGCGATCTCCGATACAGTTTGCTCTGGGGTAATTGCCACAATTTTGCATCCAGTTTGTTCATTGACCTGAATTGCTGGCCCGCCCAAATCCAAACAAATGACTGGGCGACCACTAGCCATCGCTTCCATACAAACTCCTGCTCCCGAATCATGTAGGCTAGGATGAACTAGTACATGAGCCTGACTTAATTTAGCCAAAGCCGCCGCACGAGGTAATTCGCCAAAAAATTTCACCTGGTTTGAGATACCCAAGCGGAGCGCTAATTCTTCCAGTGCTTGCCTCTCGCCGCCATCACCCACAATCCAGTATTCGGCATCCTTGAGGTTAGCTTGAGCAAACGCCCTCAAGCCTAAATAAAAACCTTTCCAATGTAGCAAACGCCCCATACTAATAAATTTGAGCGGTAAGGGAGGTTGAGCTGGAAAGGCAGATAAAGTCTTAATTTCGGTGTCCAATAGCCCGAGCTGAGTACTAATTTCTACTCGTTCGGCCCCGAGCTGTTCCAGGCGGTTTGCCGTATCTTGGGTTGTAGCTTTAATCGCTCGGCTACGTTTTGCCGTTACCTTGACAAAGGGATCTAATTCTCCCAATCTACGCACAAATTCCCTTGCTGTTTCATACATCCGAGCGCGCCAGCCAAAATCTGACCAAAATGATTTAGGCGCAGATTCACCCCCACCCACGGGGCCCCAGACAAAAGGAATTGGCAATAGGGACAGAAAACTAGGATTGGAATATTTTACAAAGGTAACATGGTGGGAAATGTCAAAGTCAATTTGCCGATGAAGCTGGCGCGCTTCAAAGTAAGCCTGAATTTGCCAAAGGTAGTAGTGTAGCTGCATTGCTCCCGACTGTCCCCATTTGAGGCTATCCTGCCAAAAAGGAAGAGTAAAGTAGACAAAGTGCAAATTCGGCATGGGGTTACGCTTTAGTTCCGCTTCAATTGCTGCTTTACTTTCGTCAGGTCTGGTTATGACCCATACTTGATGATGTTGGGCAACTTCGCGCACGATATTCCAGCCCACTCCTCGCTCGGAACCTTGACCTGGTTCACAAGAATAGGCAGACATTAAAATTTTCATTTTTTATAACAGTTAGAATTTAGATGGTGATTAGGACAACGCCAAGCTTTCGTAGACTGCGGCAAGATCGACAGCAGCCTGTTTCCAGGTAAACTGACGGACTCTCACTAGACCTTTTTGCACGATTGTTTGCCGAAAATCTGAGTCCTGCTGGAGGCGAACTATGGCATCGGCGATCGCCTTAACATCTAGAGGCTCAACCAAAATTCCCGCATCACCCACTACTTCTGGGAGGGAAGAAGCATTGGCTGCGATGGTTGGTGTCCCACAGGCCATTGCCTCTAGTACAGTTAGACCAAATCCCTCATAGAGACTAGGAGCAAGTAAAACATCTGCAGCATTGTAAAAATGTACCAGGGCATCCTGGTTCTGCTGCCCGAGAAATGAAACAGATGATTCTATCTGGAGGTCGCGTATCTGCTGCTGCTGCTGAGGAGTAAAGTCACTACCCAATTTCCAGAGTCTCACGGCTATCCCTCTGGCAACTAAGGTTGCCACAACTTGCAGAATGGTTTCAATGTTCTTACGTTGGTGGGTAGAACCGACATTCAGGAGGCAAATTTCCCCAGATTGACTATATTGCGATCGCCATTTAGCAACTAAATTATCTGGTAGCGAGCGAAAGTTTGACTCCACACCATTAGCGACAGTTTCTACCTGCTGAGAGGGAATTTTGAGCCAGCGAGTTATATCCTCCGCCGTATTTTGAGAAACCGTAACTATGCGATCAACGCTGTTTAACCCTCTAACTGAATATTTCCAGACCGCCATACTCAGGGCAGGAAAACGAGACTGATTCCGCAAAATTTCGGGATAAACATACTGCACTAAGTCATGACAAGTCATAACGACGGGTTTCCCTAGCTTTTGTAGCCAGTAGGCAACGTGACCATCAGTATGGTCGATAATATGGAAGATATCCGCCATCTGTCTCTTTACTCGCCGAGGATGCCGCCAAAACCTTTCGTAGTACTTTTTGAGTGGATTACCTGAGTGCCAGAGATTTTCTGGATCATCACCCCAAGGTTCGGGTGCTATTTCCATAATTTCCCATTCAGGTCTGATTTGCTTTAGCTCGTTAATCAAGTTATCGGCATAGACATCCATACTCAGAGCAATATTTTTTTGGCGACGGACAATTGCTACTCGCAGGGGCGACCTTACCAGGGTAGGAGCTGAGTTAAGATACTGTTTATGAATCATATACTTCTCGGCGCATAATCATTTGACCATCTTTGTTAGTCACTTTGTTTAGTCCCCAGCGTAGATACATTTTGGCATTTTGCCAGTAGTCTTCCATCGGACTAGTTTTTGTTTGCAGAACATGAGGATTTACGCGAGAGGGAACGGTCGCAATCTGTTGCTCGGTAAACTGTCGCGTCAGATGAGCAGGATAAAAGTGACAGGTGAAAGATTTACGACTCAAAAAAGGATTACTGTTGGCATTGGCACCATGGACGGTATAAGGATGCCAGAACAAAACATCACCCTTTTTCAGGGTACAGTTGATTTTTTCGTAGCTGCTTCGCTCGATTAACCCCTGCATTTGGTGACGATAATCGTTATGGTCGTCAAAATTCGAGACGCTTCCTCTGGTGATTACCTCTCCTTGATGGCTACCCGCCATGACAAAAAAGCAGCCAGAATCAGGATGAATATCTTCTAGGGCATACCAAGCAGCTATTAAATGACTAGCCGGATTAGTGTCTAAATAATAGTGGTCTTGATGTTCGATCGTACCAGTCGAGCGATCAAAAAACATGTTTTGCCACATGATATGTTCTGTTGCCTCTGAGATTCCCTGAAGTACCTGGGATACAGCCTCGTCATAGAGACAGGCTTTGATCGCCCCTGAAAACTGAGGGAAAAACCTGAGCTGGCTGGGGTTAAGCATCGAGTTTTGCAGCAGCCCTTCGGGAGTTAACTGGGGCGTGCTCGGGAGGTGGGTGTCTTGAGTATTAAAGACAAAATAAGGCGATCGCTTGACGGATTCATAGACAGTGAGAAAGCGATCAATCTTTGCTTCATCTAAGAGTCTGTTGACAACAACATAGCCATGTTCTTGGTAGTAACTGGCGATCGCCTTTTGGTCTTGGGCGGTAAATTTAGTTAGGGTAGCCATGGGTAAAGAGTTTGTAGTTAATTGCTTAATTGAGCCAGACAGGAGGAAGCTGGCACGTCTGTTTGACAGGAAGTAAGAGAGTTAATTAGCTGCTGTGTGCGAATTGCTACTCCTGTATCGTTGAGATGGTAGGTAGAGTCAAAAAACAAGGATTTATCGTACATATATTCTTCAGGCTCGCCAATAATGGGAACGTCTAGCTGTTGAAAGAAAGTTTTAATGCTGGCAAAGAACTCTTGATATTCCACCTGTTGATATTCGGGATACTTAACCGTGTTGGGCCAGGCAACGATCACCTTAATTTGATGTTGGCGACACCACTGAATAAATTTGCTAATTTTTTGCTGACTATAGTTAGTCAGACCTAAGTTACTGCTTTTGTGGGGTGCAAAGAGCAGCAAACGCCGACGGTGTTCGGCCGTTAAGTCTATCGGTCGGTTGCGTACCCAATCTCCTGCTGCGTTGATACTTTTGAGTCGCCTCACGGTATTGTCTGGTTCAGAATCGTATTGCAGCTTGTTAATAACCCCGATCAGAGTCCGTTTCAGCCCTAAGCCAAACAGAAAACGAGTCTTCAGGACTGGATTTGCCTGCTGCCAATATTCTGGATCGTGGGCAAAGACATAATCGATCACCACACTGCTAGGTCGAGGATCGCTTTCGTATAGCTCGTATTCGAGGGGTAACAATAGAGTATCCCCCTCACGCACTAAGCTACGAGCCTGATAGAGGATATAGTCTAGACCTAGCCCGACATTAATTGCTCCATTGACACAGGGAATCCTGGTGCTAGTTTGAATTTGGGTGCAGCTAATCCCGATCATGGCATTAGAACCCGCCGTAACTACCAGCTTGGGAGAATCAATTTGGGCTGCTATTTTGGTTTTGATTACAGCAAGATCGTAAATCCATTGGGAGGTGGGAGTCGGTGCATCAAGCTGCATCCAGACTGCCCAGCCAAAGATCAGACAGCTAGCTAAAAAACCCCAGATTAAGGAACGGAAATATTGAATAGTCATTTATGAGATAAAAAATTTTGATCAATTAAATGGTTGAGTGATTTTGACCAGGAGGTTACAAAGTAAGTTTTTAATTAAAATTCAATTTAAAAGTCGAAGTAGAGAAACTCGCTTTGAGTTGCGGCTAAAGCAGTTTTTAAAGTTAGGAAAAACAAAATGCCCATAATTACGCCAAACGGTCTACTCGGCTTCCAGGTTAGGTGACCCTGAATTTTCGCCCGTATTTTGGAGATCGTTGCTGAGTTAAATAAGCCTGGAGGCTGATAATATTGGGGAGAGAGACTGTAAGCCATCCACTGCCAGGTATTGGGTAAGAGCCAAACAATCCCCAAGAGCAGGACTATTTCTTTGTAGGCTTGGGGGACTAGGGCAGGAGGCTGACCGAGAGCAATACCGTTGGTAGCCATCATGCCGCTAAGCATGGAGATCGCTCCTGACCAGGTTGCGGAGCGGAAAAACACCCAGGCTAGGGTAACGGCTAAGAAGGTCAGAGCAATACCGCTAAGTTTACCCAAGGTCTGCCAAAAGTGACCTTTTAGTTTGACCATGTGGAAAAGCGATCGCCATAGATGATTGACGATGAGATAAATTCCGTGTAGTCCACCCCAAGCAATATAAGTCCAGCTTGCTCCATGCCATAGACCCCCCAGAAGCATGGTAATCATCAGGTTACGATAGCGAGATAGCTTGCCGTAACGATTACCGCCTATGGGAATATAGAGATATTCCTTCAAAAAACGGGAGAGGGTCATGTGCCACCAGCGCCAAAAGTCGATAATACTGCTGGCTTTATAGGGAGAATTAAAGTTTTGGGGTAGCTGAACCCCCAACATTCTGCCCACGCCAATTGCCATATCGGAATAGCCCGAAAAATCAAAGTAAAGCTGAAGTGCATATGCCAGCCCTCCCATCCAGGCTTCGCTAAAGTAGATACTGATGCCGCTATCTGCCGCCTGGAAGATCGGATTTGCCGTCAGGGCAATACCATCAGCTAAGATCACCTTTTTCGCCAAACCCATAATAAAAATTGTGCTGCCCACGGCTAGATCCTGTCCGCGAAATTTGCTCAGGGATTGGCGACTAAACTGGGGCAGAATTTCACTATAGTGAACAATTGGCCCAGCGATAAGTTGGGGAAAGAAGAAGATAAATAGACCGTACTTGAGTAGGTTGGTTTGTTTGACCTTGCCCTGATAAGAATCGACTAAATAGGCAACCTGCTGAAAGGTAAAAAAGGAAATGCCCAAAGGTAAGACAATTTCTCCCAGTTCGATATTGTGGCTCAATAAATTATTGATGTTCTCCACAAAAAAGCCAGCGTATTTGTAATAGCCCAACAGTCCTAAGTTAATGCTTACTCCCAGGCAAAGCAGCAGTTTAGCCTGTAGAGAAAATAATTTTGACTGGCAGAGTTGGGTGCTGACCACATGATTGAACAGGGTCAAAGCAATCAACAGCAGCACATAGGGAGGATTCCACCAGGCATAGAAAAATAGGGAGGCAAGAATCAACCAGCCCAAAGCTACTCGGTAGTAGTTGTGCTTGGTAAGCTGCCAAAATATTCCCAAGGTAATCGGCAAGAAGACAAGAATAAACTCAAAAGAGCTAAATAACATTTGTTGCTCCCAAAAAATTTATCTAATCAATTCCACTGCTTGAGTAAATGAGGTAATCGCATCAGCGGGGGTGTGCTGACTCATGATTTCTTGGGACTTGTGACCCATGGTTTCAATTAGCTGGGGTTCGTCGATAAAGCGACTCATATATTTAGCCAAATCTCCTGGCTGGTGGGGGTCATAAACCATGCCGTTTTCCTCTTGCAGCACCATTTCGGCTGCTCCTGCCCCCTCAGAACAAATCACGGGCTTACCGTATGCCATAGCCTCCGTTAGCACCATGCCCCAGATATCTTCGTAGGTGGGAAAAATAAACACATCCCCCAGCTTGAAGTACTGACCTAAGCTGCTGTAGGGTACTTTCCCAAGCCACTGAATCTTATCTTCTAGACCTTTTTGATTGGCGATCGCCTCTAGTTCCGCTCTCTGTGATCCATCTCCCACCACTAGCAGCGAAAAATCTCGGTAACCTTGCTGCATTAACAATGAACAGGCTGCGATTAGATTGATAAATCCTTTACGGGCAATCAACTGTCCAACATAGAGAAAGACTGGTTGAGCTAGGGTTAGCTGTTCGGGTTTAAGGTCAATCTCAGACTGCTCTAGAGCTTTGAGGCTAGGCACTAAAAAAGGGCGATCAAAAACACGATTCGGCTCAGCTCCCACTACTTGGGTGAGATAATTTTTGGCTCTTTGTCCGTTAGCGACAAAGGCATCTACCTGACGAGCCAGAAATCGGCGCAGCCACATTCGTACAGAAGTTTTTTCGTAGTTAACGCTGGGAGAACCACCTTCGAGAATCAAAATTACCTGCCATCTACCGATGGGCTTGAGCAATAAGGCGATCGCCGTCCAGACGGAAAAGGCATTGACCAGCACCACATCGGGTCGATACTGGAGCAGTTTCCAGGCAATACTGGGAGAGACATAGGAAAATCCAATATCATAGCCTGTAGGCGTTTGCCCTAGCTTGATATATCTGGTTGCTCCTACCTGCTCGATCGCAAAGGTGTCGGCGAAACCCTGGGCATATCCTGGCCAACCGCCGGTAAAGGTCAGGGTTTGGGGATAGATCTGGCTAAATTCACACAGCAAATGCTGGAAGGAAATGCCACCTGTCCCCATGAAAGGTAATAGCCAGGCTATTTTTAGCTGTTTTTCTGTACTCATGTTTTTATACCTAAATTGTTTAGATTGCCGATATTTTTAGTAATTAAAATCTGATTAAAAAACCTCAGCGCCGATAGGGCATCAGCTTACGAATTACTGGCAAGAACAAGACCTGCTCTAAAAAGCTCTGGGCAAGATTTGGTCGAGGATGAGTCTGTTGAAGATATTGATAGAACCAGCGATATTCTGCATTATGGCGATCAAAATCATAGAGTC
>JBCBEA010000065.1:0-11507 GCA_038529195.1 Cyanobacteria bacterium J06600_6 | reverse complement strand
ATTACTAGCTTCAAGCTAGTAATTGCTCGTCCCATGCCTAATTTAGAGGCAGTATTCCCGATTGGTAGTCATTTAGTTGAACTTACTCAGACGACTGTAACCGCGACGTTTCTGGGTAAGTTCAACTAAATGACTACCAATCGGGAATACTGCCTCTAAATTAGGCATGGGACGAGCAATTACTAGCTTCGAGATCAGCTGTCCAAATTTTTCTGCGGTTTTTGCTCCCTCTTCTACGGCTAGCCTTACATCAGCGATATTACCGCGAACTACAGCCGTGCAGTAGCCATCACCAATTTTTTCATAACCCACCATCGTCACCTCTGACGACTTCAGCATCATGTCTGCCGTACCGACGATCGCTGGAAAGCTTTGTGTCGAAACTAAGCCTAACGCACTATCTTGAAAAGGATGTTCCCCCGTATTGTAGCTAGAAGCTGGTCTACCTCTGTAACCTGGCTGTTTGCGAACGTTGCCTAGTGGTGTCCTGCGGGGTTCTATGTTAGACATTCAGTATCTCTTTCCTTTTCGAGTGTGCCACAATGAGCAAGCATTTATTTTCCTGTATCCAATATAGTCAGGAAAATGAATTATGAGGGTTAGTTATAGTTTAGCCGATCGCCTTAGAAGCGGATTAAAATCGACGTTTAAATCTGAAATGCTTAATATTAGTTGAATTTATAATTGGCGATCGCTGTTGTTAAACCTTCTAATGTATACTCCTGCGCTTCTAAATCGACTCTTCCAATTAATTCACGACAGGTTTTAGAGGTTTGTGGTCCAATCGAAGCAATACAAACTTGAGCCAGCAAGTGACGGTAATCAGGAGATCCTGTCTGCTGTTTTAATAGCTGACAAAAATTCTTGACGGTTTTAGAACTAGCAAAGGTAACAAGATCAATTTTACTCTGCTGTAGAGCTTGCCAGGCATTTTCCGCCATCGAATCAGGACATTTTGACTGATAGGCAGCCACTTCTAAAACTTCTGCACCCTGATTAGTAAATTCTTTTACTAGGATCTCTCTTCCCCCAGTTTCGACCCGCGGAAACAATAGTTTTTGTCCTGCCAAGGCTTCAGGAAAACTTGCCACTAGGGAATCAGCAACATAGTTTGGGGGAATAAAGTCAGGATTCAAACCCCTCTGATTTAACACCGCAGCGGTTTTGCGTCCCACTACGGCAATTCTGGTTTTACCCAAGGCGCGAGCATCATAACCCAAATGGTGCAGGCGATCGCTAAAATAATTAACGGCGTTAGCCGAAGTTAAGATCAGCCAGTTAAAACATTCCAGATTGGCGATCGCACGATCTAAATCTGCCCAGTCTGTAGGTGGCGTAATCACTAGCGCTGGCATCTCAACTGTATTTGCCCCCTGCTGCTGTAACAAAACGCTGAATTTGCTCGACTGTTCGGCAGCACGAGTTACTAAGATAGTTTTATTGCGTAGGGTCAGAGATTTAAACTGAGGATTCTGGTTACTAAGCTGCACAACTTTGCCAATCACAATAACTGCGGGAGAAAGAGATATTCCTGTCGTTTGTTTTAATATATCGGTTAACGTACCCCAAAAAATCTGCTGTTGCGATCGACCACAGTGACGAATAATAGCGATCGGTTCATTTTTAGCTCGCCCATGCTCAATTAAATTATTAACTATCTGAGGTAGTGATCGACCTCCCATCAAAATTACTAGAGTATCAATTCGCGCTAGTGCCGACCAATCTAGTATTTCGGGCTGATGTCCACTTAAAACTACATACCCGCGACTCAAATATTTATCCGTTAAAGGTATTCCTGCTAATAGTGGCGCTGCCAGAGTCGAAGAGATGCCAGGAGTTAATTCATACTCGCAGTTTGCCGATTCTAAAGCTGCAATCTCCTCATTCGCTCGTCCAAAAACCAGAGGATCGCCACTTTTGAGGCGCACAATTTGTTTTCCCTGCAAACAATAATCAACCAGCAGGCGATCAATCTCTCCTTGAGGCGTACTAGTCTTTCCTCCACGTTTACCAACGCAAACTTGTTGGCAGTTTAATGGAATCAATTTTAGTAAGGACTCATCCACCAAGGCATCGTAAACTAATATTTCGGCATGACTTAATAGTTCTTTTCCCCTGACGGTTAAATAATCCTGATTACCAACTCCCGCTCCAACTAAATATACTTTTCCCTTCATCTATTCTTAAAGCTAATAGCCTCTAGCTTATAGCCAAAAACTAGTAACCTTGAACGAAGCGAATAAAATCTAAACAAAAAAATGAACTTTTATCTCGGCTGTGCGGTTTGGTCATATAAGGAGTGGATAGGAAATCTCTATCCCGCTAAAAGTCAGCCAAGAGACTTTCTCAAGCTATATAGTCAGCGTTTTACTACCGTGGAAGGCAACACTACCTTTTATGCTATTCCTCCTGAAGCCACAGTCAACAAATGGGTTGAGCAGACATCCCCAGGTTTTAAATTCTGTCCTAAACTTAATCGCCAAATTACTCACCAGGGTTTACTAGTCCCTCGCATTCGAGAGGCGATCGCTTTTTTGGAGAGAATGTCTGGTCTAAAAGATCGTCTGGGAACAACTTTTATTCAGTTACCCCCTAGCTATAGTCCAGTTTATTTCGCCGATTTAGCTGAATTCCTGGCTGCTGCTGCTCAAACTAATTTACCTTTAGCCGTAGAAGTACGTCATCTGGACTGGTTTAAGCCCGAAATTGCCACTCGCTTGAACAATCTTCTTGCCGAATTAAACATTGCTCGCGTCTTACTTGATACTCGTCCTATTTATAACTGTCCTGATAACCCCCAGCTTGGTTCACCTCGTAAAAAGCCAAAACTTCCCCTACAGCCAGCTTTAATTGGCAACACAGCATTCGTCAGATTCATTAGCCATCCTAATCTTCAGTACAGTCAAACTTACCTCGAACAGTGGGCGATTCAGCTTCAAGACTGGCTGAGTCAGGGCAAAACTGTTTACTTTTTTGTTCACTGTCCCCAAGAAGTGCGATCGCCTGATACCGCAAAATATTTTTTTTCCTTACTTCAGCAGCAGCACCCTGACTTAAATTCTGACTCCCTACCTTGGGACAATTTCGCTCCTAATCCGACTCAATTAAGCCTGTTTTAAAGTAAAAGATAAATAAATGTAAAGTTTTTCCTCTCTAGGTAAATATTAATTTTTCATTAAGCTTATAATGACTTCAGGTAAAAAGCTGGTTTTCAAGAAATTGATGTGATCAGCAACGCGCATTTAGTGCGACTCAAATAATATATTGCTTAACAGTTTTATTGAATATTGGTTTAGGGACATTGTTTGGCTGACGAAGTCCCTATTTTTTATTTGTTGATTTCCCGTTCTAATAAACTGCGATTCTAAGGACTATCCTGAAAAGCAATTGTTATTGAAGAACTCACAATTAAAGAAGCCTATTATTCTGATTACAAAAATTAACAGTTCTTTCAGCTAGCTTATCAAGCAGGATTCAACTGATTATGAAGAGCGACAGAGATTAAAAAACCCAGATTGACTCTGGGATCGCACTAGAATAGTAATTACAAACCGTAACGATGGGAAGTTAGGAATCAGCTAACATCTCAGCAATTATACGACTCGATTCAAGTATTGCTTAACGGTTCTATATGGTTGGTGATAGGGGTGTTGTTTGGCTGACAACGCTCCTAGTTTTTTTTACTTACCCAACTAAAATACAGGTTAGTTGAAAACACCATGTCATGTCTTCCGTAAATACACTAGTTTTTAGCGCTATTTTAACCATTCAGATCTAAAGATCTAATGCCCGCATCAGTAGTTAAGCGCATTAATATTACTTAATTCTCATTTAGCTTCATGGCAAGCTCAGAGATTTTAACCTGTTCATAGCTTTCAAAGGGTTGGTGTATCCAAGGATTACTCAGCAAATACTCTACATGATAATCAGGTGTTTCTACTGATGAGCTTTTATGCCAAATTACTGCGGTGCGAATTTCGGTAATATTTTGATATTGATTTTTGAGCCAGTCGATCGACTTTGCCAAACTGATTCCAGAATCTACCAGATCGTCTACGAGTAGAATGCGATCGCCAATTGGTTCGATAGTTGAAAGATGCTCCGAAAACTTAATCACGCCTCGCTCCTGATTATTTTTGCCTCCATAGGAAGCAGTAGACAACACAGCCAGAGGTTTATCGTAAATACGGCAGAGGATATCGCCAACTCGTAAGCCACCTTTTGCCAAACAAACAATATTGTCAAACTGCCAGTTAGATTTGTGGATCTTGACAGCGAGAGTTTCAATTTTATGATGATATTCTGACCAGGTTACATATAAATCCGTCATAGCAATAGGAACTTAAATAAATTGGATACTAGCCAGAAGCTAATAGATCGGGAAAAGCTTAACCTTACCACCAAACTTGCCTATGGTTCAGGAGATATGGGACCTGCCATCACCGCCAATATTTTGGTGTTTTTTCTGCTCTATTTTTTTACAAATGTTGCAGGTTTACCTGCAGGATTAGCAGGAAGCATTTTGGCAATTGGCAAGATCGGCGATGCAGTTAACGATCCGATTGCGGGAATTTTGAGCGATCGCACTCGCACTCGCTGGGGTAGAAGAATACCCTGGATGCTGTTTGGCGCGATTCCCTTTGGAATTTTCTTTTTTTTACAATGGATCGTGCCGAGCTTTAGTGCCGATCCTGACGTTAATAAATGGTGGCTGTTTGCTTACTATATTATTGTTGCAACTCTGTTTAATCTGGCTTATACAGCGGTCAACTTACCCTATACAGCATTAACTCCAGAGCTAACCCAAGACTATAACGAACGTACCAATCTCAACAGCTTTCGCTTTGCCTTTTCTATCGGAGGCAGTATCTTATCGTTGGCTCTAGCTCAAATTATTTTTCAAGTTTACGAAGATCCAAAAGAGCAATATTTAGTTTTGGGTATAGTTAGCAGCTTATTAGCAATCGTTGCCTTATTTTGGTGTACCTTTCGCATTCAAGAGAGAGGTGCATCTCCTCTACTACAGAAACCAGCTAAGAAGATTTTAGGCTTTATCTTAACGGTAGTTGGGGGGGTTGGTATTGCCTATGGAGTCAGCCAGATTATGACTAATCAGACCGCAATCAGCGTCATTGGGATTGTAGCTATTTTGTTTGGCTTGCAGCTAATCGGTTTTGGTCTAACCTTATTTTTTGCTCAAACTGAGACACATTTAAACAGTGTTGAAGCGATTGCAGCTAGAGATTTGGCGAATAGTGTTCCCAGTACGCCAATCAAGGAACAGCTAAAAATTGCCTTTGCCAATAAAGCCTTTTTATACATAATTGGCATCTATCTTTGTTCTTGGCTAGGAGTACAGTTAACAGCCTCAATTTTGATCTATTACGTAGTTAGCTGGATGGGTTTAGACGAGGCTCAGTTTCCCCTATTTGCGATCGCTGTTCAGGGAACTGCCTTAGTGATGCTGTTTTTCTGGAAATTCGTCAGCAATAGATTAGGTAAAAAAATTGTTTATTACCTAGGCATGATTATCTGGATTGCTGCCCAAGCAGCTTTGTTTCTAATTCAGCCAGGACAAACAGCTCAGCTATACATCGCTGCGGTGATGGCTGGTTTTGGAGTATCTGTCGCCTATCTAATTCCCTGGTCGATGATTCCCGACGTGATTGAGCTAGACGAATTAAACACTGGTCAGAGGAGAGAAGGAATTTTTTATAGCTTTATGGTGCTGTTGCAAAAACTAGGTCTCGCACTGGCTTTGTTTCTGGTTGGACAGGCTCTCGAATTTTCTGGTTTTGTCGAGCGCATTCCTGGAGAAGCAATCCCCGTGCAGCCAGACAGCGCCTTGTTAGCCATTAGAATTGCGATCGCACCTCTACCAACCATGTTTCTGATTATCGGTTTGGTTCTGACTTACTTCTATCCGATCACGAAAGAAGTCCACGGGGATATTCGTAGACAGCTAAAAGAAAGAAAAGAACGAGAAATAGGAGAACAAAACGATCTTTTACAAGACTCTTAAAATACTAGGAATACTGCTGATTGAATCCAAACTTTTGATTTCTTCCAAAGCATTACGAAAGTCTCCTTCCTGCACGTCATGAGTTACCACAACAATTTCGGCTAAATCATTGCGGAAACCAATCTG
Organism: Cyanobacteria bacterium J06600_6; assembly: GCA_038529195.1. Classification (GTDB taxonomy): domain Bacteria; phylum Cyanobacteriota; class Cyanobacteriia; order Cyanobacteriales; family Xenococcaceae; genus Waterburya. The sequence goes on along the minus strand of JBCBEA010000065.1, from coordinate 5,359 downwards.
AACCACAGATTCTAAACTAACGTTATGTTTACCAAAGCTGGTGCCTAAATGACCAATCACCCCAGACACATCCTGACAGAGAAAACGAGTGTAAAATCGGCTCTGAATTTCGGCAATTGGCGTTAGCTGTTTAAAGTGTTCGTGAGGACAGCGAAGGGTCGGATCTAGCTGCTGGGTTTTATTCGTTTGCAAAGAGCCAACAACATTAACGATGTCTGAAACTACAGCACTGGCGGTCGCGCCTTTCCCTGCACCAGGACCATAGAGCATTACCTGTCCTAAGGGATCTCCTTCAACCAAAATAGCATTATTAACGCCGTTAACGTTGGCTAAAGGATGGTCTTGAGAAACTAATGTGGGGTGAACACGCACCTGCAAAGAATCGTCGTTGGTATTTGCTTTGGCGATCGCCAGTAGTTTAATCACAAATCCGAGATCTTGGGCATAGGTAATATCGGTAGCCGTAATCTGCCGAATACCTTCGCAGGAAATCTCTTCCCGTTTAATCCTGCCATTGAAGGCGATCGCTGCCAGAATTGCAATTTTATCCGCTGCATCATAACCATCAACATCAGCAGTGGGATCTGCTTCTGCATAGCCTAGCTTTTGGGCTTCTTCTAAAACTTCCCCAAAGTCTGCTCCCGCTTGACTCATTTGCGTCAGAATATAGTTTGTCGTACCGTTAATGATGCCGATTACTGTCTGAATTCGATTTACTCCTAAAGACTGTTTTAGAGGCTTAATTACGGGAATTCCACCGCCTACGGCTGCTTCCAAGAGGACGTAAACCCCTGCCTGATTAGCTGCGGTGAATATTTCTTCTCCATGACGAGCAATTACGGCTTTGTTGGCAGTAACAATATGCTTGCCATGCTTTATGGCTTTGAGAATGAGCGATCGCGAGGGTTCTAATCCCCCCAACAATTCCACCACAATCTTAATTTCAGGATCGGTAACAATTGATTCTAGATCCGTAGTCATCACTCCCGCAGGCAGTTGAGGAGATCTGGATTTATCGAGCGATCGTACTCCGACTTTGCTAATCTCAATCTCAGATAGAAGAGCATTGCGCCCTTCTGGATCTAAAATAATTTCTGCTGTTCCTGTACCGACTGTGCCGTAACCTAGTAAACCAATCTTAAAAGCCACAACTTATACCCTGACTGCAACTGCATGAAGTGAATGCCAACCCATCATATCAGGAAGGGGTTTGATTGATTAAATGGCTTGGCACAGTTGCTAGCTGATAGTGATTAGTCTCCCAATCTCCTAACCTACTGACCAGTAATTCTAATTTGATAGCTGTTGCGCGTATCAGGCTGATACGAGCCCACCCAGACTTTGTACAGTCCCTTTTGCCACTGTCCTTCAATCATTGGATTGGCACTGCCAGAATCATCATTACACCAGACTCCTTCGCTCCCTTTGATTAAGACCGTAGTGTCAGTAGAGCTTTCAATTTCCAACCTCAAAAAATTAAACAAAGATTCTAGCTCTAAAAGGTGATTTGGTTGAGGACTAATATAGCCATCACAGTAGCCTGTCGCCGTATTTTCTACTTGAGATATCGACAAAGCCTGAAGATTGCCTCCAGTATTGCCTGATAAAACCACTGGTTTGGCTGCAATTCCGCGATCAATAGTAACGATATTTTGAGCTAAAGCTGGATAAGAGATAAGGCTAATAAACATGCCCAACCAAATATAAGTCTTGAAAACAATATGATTTAGTCTAAAACTAAAGGACTGAAATTTTAATATAGCTTGATTCACTTAAATATAAGTTCGATTATAGATAGATTAACGGTCTTCTTTAAAGACGTTAGTATTAGTTATTTTGTTCACTGTCCGACAAATAGACAATATTTTAAAAGCGATCTATGAAGCCAACGAGAGTGTAACCTGTAGTTTTGCTAATTGTCAGTTCTCTGGACTTCTGTTGTACCTGATTTTCATTAAGTTTGTCAGCCAAAATAAAACTTAGTTTTAATCGCCACTAGTTAATCGGGAAAGACCAGATCTAAAATAATCTAAATTTTTGCTAATGAAACAGCATTGAACCAATTATCTAGCTCAATGCTGCTGCTTTTATCTATTAAATTTTTACAAGCGGTAAAAAATTTTCAACCGTAGCCTATGAATGATCCCAATCTGGCTTGATTGACTTGCGATGATTGAGATAGCGATCCACTGCCATAGCTGCAATGCAGCCATCTCCTGCTGCTACGACTGCCTGCTTGTAAGGAGTGTTGCGAATATCACCAATTGCCCAAACTCCTGGCACATTAGTAGACATATCTTCGTCAACTTTAACTCCGCCACCAGCGTCATATTCCACCTGGTCGCCAGCAAAATCCGTGATGGGTTTTGAACCGTTTTGATAAACAAACACGCCTTCTACATCCAAAGACAGAGGATCAGGAGTATCTTTCTGCTTAACCTTAACTGCTGTTACGCCAGCATCATTTCCTTCGATCGCCGCTAGACGAGAGCGTCGCCAGTGCTTGACGTTAGACATAGTGAGCAAGTCTTGAGCATGGTAGTCATCTTTACCAGGATCTTTAAAAGTAATCCAATGAACCATTGAGGCAAACTTAGTTAAAAACTGCGCTTCTTCTACAGCTTCAGCGTTTAAACCGACAACTGCAACTTCGCGATCGCGGTAAAATGCTCCATCACAGGTGGCGCAGTAACTGACACCGCGACCCAAAAATTCTGATTCTCCCTCAAAAGGAGTGCCACTACGTCCCATAGCACCAGTTGCTAAGACTAAGGCTCGACCTGTAAAAGTGCCTTCAGGAGTGTAAACTTTCTTGATTTCTCCACTAACGTCAATCCCAAAAACCTGAGCGCGTTGATAGGTAGTGCCATACTCCACAGCCTGATTTCTCATGCTGTCTAATAATGCTTCCCCGCTCATCTCTCCTGATACCCCAGGATAGTTAGCAATTTTGTGGGTAATAGCCAATGCTCCTACCGCTGGATTCTTATCTAAAATAACGGTTTTGAGGTTGGCTCTTGATGTGTAGAGCGCACAGGTACAGCCCGCAGGACCCCCTCCGATAATAACAACATCAAATTCAAGTGTTTCCAAAATGCCAATCCCCAGCTGCTTGTTAAACTAATAGATATATGTATTTAGGATACAGCTGCCGTGGGTCTGGAGACAAATATTCTGGTTAAAAGTACGTAGTTTTGTGACGAGGTTATTTTCCTGCTTCTTTTATGGTAAACACAAAGCAAAGACTCAAAGAAATCGCCGATTCTCAACCATATTCTTTGTTGTTTGCGACGATTAGTGGCGCTCATTTGTATGGCTTTGCTTCCCCTGATTCCGATTACGATCTGCGGGGGGTTCACATTCTGCCATTGACTCAAATTGTAGGACTTTACCCTTTACAAAAGACGATTGAGGTATCAAAAATCACAGATGGCTTAGAGCTAGATTTGGTTACTCACGATCTGCGTAAGTTTTTTGACCTGCTCTTAAAAAGAAACGGTTACGTACTGGAGCAGCTATATTCACCCTTGATAGTTCATTCAACTGCCGAACATCTAGAATTAAAGGCGATCGCGACTAACTGTATTACCCGTCATCACGTTCACCATTATTTGGGCTTTGCCAGAAATCAGTGGCGTTTATTTGCCAAAGAAAATCCGCCAAGAGTCAAACCACTGCTCTATTTATATCGATCGAGTTTTATTAACGGGCATCTATTTAATGGAGACGGGAAAGGTTGAGGCTAATCTGGGCAATTTAAATCGAGAGTTTAATCTACCCTATATTCCCGACTTGATTGCTTTAAAAGCTGCAGGAACAGAAAAAGAGAAGATAAAAGAGATCAATCTAGAGTTTCATCATCAAGAATACGCACGATTAAGAGAGCGACTTGTACTAGCTGCGGACAATAGTCATCTTCCCGATGCTCCTAGCGCCAAAGATGCTCTTAATGACCTGTTGATTCGGGTGCGTTTAAATAAGTCATGAACTGTTGTGAACCAGTGAGCACTGACTGATGTTTTCCTTGTTGCTCTAGATTGTTCACTATCGCTTATGGGTTCAAAGCTTTTTAGTATTGCCCGCCTTGACCCAACCAGTCTGACCATTCCAGGGTAGTTGAACTCGCTGCCATTTGCCGTCGGCTGAGTTTTCTAAAATAAAGATAGTGGCTTTGGTTTCAATTCCGCCAATTCGCTCTGCATCAAGAGCTGGTTCGGCTCTCAGGCTTAAACCTTGGGGCCAGGTAACCGTTGCTCGGTAAGCATTAGCAGGTAGTTCCGCTTCTGGCGGGGGGTCAATCACGGCTGGTCGAGATTCAAATTCAGGTTCGCTATTAGTGTTTGATTCTAATGGCTCTATCTCAGTTTCAACTGGATCGGGATCCGTTTCTGCGGAGGAAATTTCTGCTTCAGGAAATACGGGTTTTTTGGGCAGGATGGACATCTTCTGATAGTAGGCAAACACCAACGTCACCGTGACTCCCCCAATTAGACTAATGCCTAAAATAAAACCTAAAATAAACTGAGCGGTTGCCGATAGACGTTTGAGAAAAATAGATTTGGTCATCTCTAGTTAAGTTGACTCTGAATGCGATCGCTTAAATCATTATTTTTAGAAGCCAGACGAGCTTTTCCTGCTGCTACCCACTTTTGCAGGAATTCGATTTGTTCCTGAGCAGTTTTGGCAAGAGGAACGATCTGACTCGCAGCCTCTAGAATATCATCTGTGGTAAAATCACGATTTTGACTAAAGCCAATGTGCATTGCCTCAATGATAGTTTGCTCGATTTCTGCTCCAGAGAAGTCTGGTGTTTCATATGCTAACCGCTTGGCATCATAATTGCCCAGATTATGAGGACGTAATTTTGCTAAATGCACCTTAAATATAGCTTCCCGCTCATCTTTGTTGGGTAAACCGACAAAAAATATTTCGTCAAATCGCCCTTTCCGCAGCATTTCTGGCGGTAGAGTCCGAATATTATTCGCTGTGGCAACCACAAATACGGGGGTTTTCTTTTCCGCTAGCCAGGTGATAAAAGTCCCAAATACACGGCTGGTCGTACCGGAATCTCCTTTACCGTCAATTCCCGCAAATCCCTTGTCAATTTCATCAATCCAGAGGATACAGGGAGCCAGTGCTTCGGCAAGTTCGATCGTTTGGCGTGTGCGAGATTCTGATTCTCCGACCAAACCGGCAAATAACCTGCCGACATCTAGGCGTAATAGGGGTAAATGCCAGTGGTGGGCGATCGCTTTTGCCGTCAAAGATTTTCCCGTTCCCTGTATTCCCACCAACAGCAGTCCTCTGGGATTCGGTAAGCCATAGTCTCTTGCCTGTTCGCTAAATGCTCCACCACGGC
>JBCBEA010000064.1:0-11568 GCA_038529195.1 Cyanobacteria bacterium J06600_6 | reverse complement strand
TCGGGTCAGTTTCAGCTAACAGGAATGGACGCGGAAGAGTTCCCCGAACTGCCTACCGTTGATACAGAAGAGAGTTTAGAACTACCGATCGCTTTGCTTAACGAAGGTTTGGGAGGATGTTTGTTTGCTGCCTCAACTGAATTATCGAAACAGGTGTTAACTGGAGTACATTTGAAAACGCAAAATGTGGGTCAGAACGGTTTTGGGGATACTTTGGAATTTGCAGCTACAGATAGCCACCGTTTAGCGGTAGTCGCTACGGACATTAATGATATTGAATCAGAATCAACCATTGAGCTACCCCAGCTGGCGGTAACTATTCCGGCGAAGGCTTTACGGGAATTAGAAAGAATGGTGAGTGATGCGGGAGAAAACGATACGGTTAAGGTCAGCTTTGACGAACAGGTAATGGTCTTTGAGTTAGGCGATCGCCTGTTGAGTAGTACAAAAATATCGGGTGACTATCCCGCTTACGGACAGTTAATCCCGCAAAACTTTAGTCGGGAAATTATTTTAGACCGCAAACGTTTACTTTCCAGCCTCGAACTAGTAGCTGTACTGGCACAAAAAAATAATCTCGTAAAATTTAGCCTTAATCAGTCAAATTCAGAGCTAGTCGTCTCTGCCGATGCTCAAGATGTGGGGAATGCGGAGCAGTCTTTACCTGCCGAGATTATGGGTGAGGATATCGATATTGCTTTTAACATTAAGTATCTCATGGACGGATTAAAAGCACTTTCCACCACTGAAATTAAAATGCAGCTTAATGAGTGGAATCAACCAGTTATTTTTAGTCCCTTGGGAGGTTTAAAGATGACATATTTAGTAATGCCCGTTCAAATTAGAAGTTAGTCAGCGGAAAAGATGAAGCCCGAATAAAATTAAGCATCTTGGTGGCACAAAAAAGGCTTGTCTAATGTCGTAAAACTGAGGGATAAATTAGACTGGAAATTCATTTTATGCTTCTTAGTGTTTGTAATTCAGTGAAAATACTCTTAGCCTAGAAAAATCAAGATGAATAGAACGGCTCTGACTCCCATAACTGTTCTTACCATTGTGTAAACTAGAAAATTAAATCTTAAATCTTATTTTTATGGTTGCGGGTTATGTCCTACGAGTCCCAATTAAATCGTCAATCTAGTAAGCTAATCAACCCAGCACAGCTATGTTTTTTGCTGTCCGTTGCACTCCATCTGTTGGTGCTGAAGTTTGGTCTGCCAACAATTAGATTTAATAATGATAGTGGTCAGAGGGAAGTTTCGGTAATTGAGCTTAATTCTGAACAGCAGGCTCGTTTGCCAGAGCAATATTCTCAGCCAGAAACTCCAGATATCCCTAATCTCAACCTACCCCAACCAGATCTAAGCGATCCTGCTGCACCGTTTGCCATTCCGCCAGATTTGCTGGGACTTGCAGATCCTTCTACCTTACCACCTCTAATCATTCCGCCTCCACCAACTTTTAATATTCCGTCTTTACCACCGATTACTGATATTACCCTGCCTCCTATTGGGGACATATCAGACTTACCCCTGCCCCCCAACATTAACCTTGAAGATTTTAATGTTGAACCGATTAAGCTCCCACCAAATTTGGGCAAAGTCCCTGAAACGCCATCAGAATTACCTGAAGTTAAGACACCATCTGAAACCCAGCCAACTGCTATAAAGCCAGATAATCAAAAGCCGACTGTAGAAAAGCCCGAAATAAAGATTAAAGAGACTGCCGAACAGATAGCTGCAAGGAAAGTAGTAGAGTCTCAAAAAAGAATTGATAACTTGCGTCGAAGTCTGACCAAAACCAAAAAAGGGACAACTAACGAAGAAGCACGTAAAAACTATATTGTTTGGCTAGCAAAAGTTCAAGATATCGAACCCAAACAGCTAGAAATTAAGGGAGCATACCCGCGTGATGCTTGCATTAAAAGGCTCAAAGGCAGTAGTGTTTTTGGGGCGGTAGTCAATGCCAAAGGCGAGGTAGTTGCGCTCGATTTAATCAAAGGATCGAGGTATCCACTGTTTAATCAGCAGGCGAATAAAGATATTAGCGATCGCACTTTTGCGAATGATACGGGAGAACCAAAACCCTATCAGGTTAAGGTGAATTATGAATATGATGCGGAGATCTGTCCTTCCTTAACTTTGCCCTCGATTAGAAGAGCGGAAGAAAAACAGCAAGCGCCCGAACCCAAACCTGAGCCAACTCCAGCACCTAAACCTATTCCTGAAGCTGAAACTAAACCCGAACCTAAACCCGAATCTACTCCCACACCTGAAGCCGAACCCAAACCTACTCCTGAAGCTGAAACTAAGCCAGAATCTACTCCCACACCTGAAGCTGAACCTACTCCTGAACCAAAACCAGAACCAGAACCTACTCCTGAACCAAAACCATTACGCGATCGTCTCAGAGATATTCCTTTGCCCGATCTAGATCCAAGTAAATTAAAAGATATTCCTTTACCCGACAGACCCAATTTTTAGCGATCGCACCCTCGCCAGTCGCTTCAACGGGTCACACAAAGGCGATTTGGTTCGCCGCATGTGCTGCAACGCGCTGGCTCGCAAGTGGAGAAGGGAGTAAGGAAGTTTATGCTTACTGAATTTTGTAGCTAAATTTGTAGCTAAATCTGGGATTCAGCTATCTGCTTTCCTACCTGTGGTTTACCCCAAATAACAGTTTCTTGTTTGTAGATCACCATGCCTGGTTTTGCCCCCTTGGGTTTATATACGTGTCTTGGTTCGGTATAAATTACGGGAACTAGTTCGCTTTCACGGGCTTGACTATAGTAGGCTGCTAAATCTGCCGTAAACTGAAGATCGGCTTCGCTGGCAACTGCGCCTGGCTCTAAACGTAGTAAGACATGGCTACCTGGTATTTCTTGGGTATGAAACCAAAGATCGTATTCAACTGCCGTGCGGAAGGTGAGAATATCGTTTTGACGATTATTACGTCCGATCCAAATTTCACAGCCTGAAGGAGCTTTGAGACGATAGGGTTGAGAATCGCGATCTACTTTGCGATCGCTATCTTGTCGTTCAGCAGTTAAATATTCTTGCTGGATTAGTTCTTCTTTGATTTCATCTAAAGCCTGTAAGTCTTCAGAACTGCCTGTGTTTTCCCCATTGAGCTGATTTAGGGCTGTTTGCACCTGGGATAAGTAGTTAATTTCTCCGTCTACCTCTGCTAAGAGTGGCATGACAGCATCTTTAGCTCGCTTTAGCTTTTGGCTCTGTTTGTAGACGTACTGAGCATTCTGGGCGGGATTTTTTTCAGGATTGAGCTTGATTTTAATCGGTTCTCCAGTCTCAAAGTCATTGAGGGTGATGGACTTCATACCTGGCTTTAATTCGTGGAGATGAGCCATTAATAAGTCTCCCTGTTGCCGATAGTCTTCTGCATCCTCAGACTGAGACAAACGTTTGCGAAAGGTGTTTGCCTTAACGTTGAGCTTTTTAATAATATTGATTAGTTTTTGATTGAGCTGGTGGTGTATTTGTCTAAACTGCTGGCGGTTTACTTCTGCCGTATAGTAAGAGTTTAATAAATCCTGCACCTGTGCTACTGACTTAGTCTTATTCCAACCCAGTACCGTATAGCCTTTTTCTCGCCAGCCTGGATCAAACTGTTTGTGTTCTAGAACAATAAGCCACTTTTGCCAATAGCTATATAATTCGCGCCAGTCTTCTAGCTGTAAAGTGTCTGTCTTTTGTTGGGGAGATAAACCTGCTGCGATCGCAATTTCTTCTGCCACTTTCGGACTTAAACCCCGATAGGATTTGAGTAGCTGACGTTTGAGTTGACCAGGGACAAGGCTGACTCTCTCTTGCCAACGTTCATAAGTTTCCTCCAGCTTGGGAGTTGTGCCAGTCAAAGCGGGAGGCAGTTCATATGGCTGTCCTGTTTGGATCGGACGCACGCTAGACTGGGAGGCGCTAATTTGTTTGGCGGGGGCAATAATTTGCCTGTCACTATCGGTCAAAATTACGTTGCTATACTTACCCATAATCTCCACGTAGAGATGACATAAGGGTTCTTCTCCTGGACGCTGGGCAAACTGCAAATTAATCACTCTTTCCCAAGGAGCGATCGCTTTTATATTAATTAGGGCTAATCCTTTGAGCTGATGACGTAGCTGATCGCTAAAAGTAAAGGTGTCTTTAATACGTGGTGGTGCTTCACCAAGATTGATCCTCGCTGCTTCTGGATGCCAACATATCGTTAACCAGGGTTTTGCCTTGAGAGTCCGCAGAGCTAAAGAAATCGTAAAGCGATCGCGCTGATATACCTGCTCAATTCGCGAGGGAATCCAGTCTCGATTTAGTTCGGTACAGCTAGCGATGAGAGTCGTATAATCAACTGATTGCATAGTTATAAAAGGCAGAAGATCAGATATTAAGCGTTAAATTATTGTGATTTCGGCTACAAATTATGTAAATTATGGTTAAAAGCTAAAATTTCCTTAAATAGCTTCGTTTATATGGCTTTTTCCTTGTAAATATAGTTGTAAAACTATAGTATTAAAATTATATTTTTAAAACTTTAACGAGAAGTAGTCTTAAACTTAGCAAATGAAGAATTATGGATATTCAATTAATTAATATTGGCTTTGGTAACATTGTTTCAGCTAATCGTATTATTGCTATAGTTAGTCCAGAATCCGCACCTATCAAACGTATTATTACCGAGGCAAGGGAAAAAAGCCTGCTCATTGACGCAACTTATGGTCGTCGTACCCGCGCCGTAATTATCACCGATTCTTCTCACGTGGTACTCTCTGCAATCCAGCCTGAAACGGTAGCTCACCGCTTTGTAGTTAATAAAGACGGCAAAGATTCATAACTAAACTAGATTATCACTAATGTCAGCCGAACAGTTGGGCAAACTCATTGTTATTACTGGACCTAGTGGAGTAGGTAAAGGCACTTTAGTCAACTTACTCCTAGAGCGTCACGAGCAGCTAAAAGTATCGACTTCTGCCACCACTAGAGAACCCCGCCCAGGGGAAACAGACGGCGTAGAATACTATTTTCTGAGCAAAAAAGACTTTGAAACGGCAATTCTCAACGGCGAACTTTTAGAATGGGCAGAATATTCTGGTAATTACTACGGCACTCCTAAAGCCCAGGTAGTCGAACAAATTACCCAGGGTAACTATATTATTCTCGAAATTGAGCTAGCTGGGGCAAGAGCGGTCGCCGATATCTTTCCCGAAGCCAAGCGCATTTTTATTTTGCCTCCTTCCGTCGAAGAGTTAGAAGCGCGGATCAGAAACAGAGGCACAAACACCGAAGAATCGATCGCCAGCCGATTAGCGATCGCCCGTAAAGAAATTGCTGCGAGTTCAGAATTTGATGTAGAGATTATTAATGACGATCTCGAAAAGGCGATCGGGCAATTAGAAAAGGCTATTTTTGAATAAGCACAACTATATTTTTGTTGGGCATTTATTGATTCAAATCACAAAACTAATTAATTCATTTTAGATATCTAAACCTAAAACATGATGACGTAGATTCCAAAACTTTTACATCTGAGTTTGGTATTCATCGATGTGCATTTTTATACAAAAGTTAGATATTAATAGCCTTTGGAATCCAAATAATACAAAAAAGTATAATTATTCAATAATCCAAGCAGGATTCATTTCATGACAAGAAAACCATTCTATTTGATGATGTTTCCATAAATACTGTTTTAGCTTTCTGGAATGACGAATAGAAGAAGACTTTTTATATACGAAGTCTTGCGTTGCTAATTCTAAAAACCTTTGCTGATTTTCTTCTTTGATAATTTCAGATACTCTCATCTTGGCTTTTTTAATAATGTCCGAATATCTTTCGTTGTCTTCAATTGGATCGTAAAGATGGGGTCGAGCCTCAAATCCTTGTTTAATTCGTTGCTGCTTGTTCTCATAAGCCAATAATATTCTATTGATTAATTGTTCTGGATTTTCTAATATAAATTGTTTTGCTTCTAATACTCCTAAGCCTGTAGCTTTTCTCAAAGCCATAATGAGACTTGGACTAATTTTTCTCATGATCAACACTTATGAATTTTAATTAAAAAACTAATTAGTCTATTTTAAATATCTGAATCTAGAATATGCTTAATAAGCACAGATACGCAAAAGTCAGTAATAAATTTATTCTTGTATCTTATCCTTTGCACGATTAAGATTGAAGCGTAAATTGAGAACACTAATAAACAAAATACGATCGCCTTCCCACACCAATCTTTTAAATATTATTCAACCAAAATTATTAAACTTCTGCTGGAAAAATTCGACAAACAACTTCACCTTGGTATTTAGATGTCGGTTGAGCGGATAAAGCAGATAAAGATTGAGTTCGGGTGGTTGATAATCGGGCAATACTCTAACTAACTCTTTTGTTTCCAGTTCGGACTTGATAATAAAAGTGGGTAACAGAGCAATACCTAATCCTTTTACCGCTGCATCTCTTAATACTTCACCATTGTTTGAACACAGTACCCCTTTAACCGTTACCTTTTCTTGTCGATCGCCATTACTTAAAAACCATTGATTACCCATAACAATTTGTCCGTAGTGTAAACAGGAATGCTCTTTTAGTTGTTCAGGAAGATTGGGAATACCTCGTTCAACTAAATAGCCTGGTGCAGCACAAAGTATTCTGGGTATTGGTGCGATCGCTTGAGAAATAAGATTAGGATTGCTGGCTGGCTGAGAAATTCTAATGGTTAGATCGTAACCTTCAGCAATAGGATCGATCGCCCGATCTTCGAGAGTAAGCTGCACCTGTAATTCTGGATATTGAGCCATGAATTCGGCGATCGCCTTGCCTAAATACATTGTGCCAAAAGACATCGGCGCGTTGATTCTGAGAGTCCCCTTCGGCTTTGTTTGCAGTTCCGATAGTTCAAGCTCGGCTGCTTTTAGTTCCCCTAGTATATTTAAACAGCGTTCATAAAAAGCCAAACCTGTTGCTGTTGGCACGACTTTACGGGTACTTCTTTGCAGTAGCAACACCTTTAGTTCATCTTCGAGATTAATTACTAATTTATTCACTGTCGATCGCGATACGCCCATTTTTCTGGCAGCAGCAGCAAATCCTCCCGACTGCACTACTTGAGTAAAGGCTTCGAGACTGGCAAACTTATCCATAGATTGTAGAAATAATAGCGACAATGTGTCTATTAAATGTCATATTGTCTTTTATTTTAATCTAATTCATAATAAATATATCGAAGCAAGGAGGTAAACCAAATGATTACAGTTCGTCCCGCAGATAAAAGAGGCGTAGCTAATTTTGGCTGGCTAGATAGTAGACATAGCTTTTCTTTTGGTAGCTATTACGATCCAAACCATATGGGTTTTGCCAGTCTACGGGTAATCAATGAAGATAAGGTGATTCCCGCCAAAGGTTTTGGTACTCACGGACATCAAGATATGGAAATTATTTCCTATGTGCTGTCAGGAGAGTTGGAACACCGCGATAGTATGGGCAACGGCTCGGTAATTCGCCCTGGAGACGTACAAAGAATGTCTGCTGGTACGGGTGTCAGACATAGTGAGTTTAATGCTTCTAATACAAACCCAGTGCATTTCCTGCAAATTTGGATTATGCCAAATGAAAATAATTTAGAGCCTAGTTATGAAGAGAAAAACTTTAGCTCGGCAATCGCCAACAATAAATTAGTCTTAGTTGGTTCGGCAGAGGGTAGAGACGGTTCTGTGACGATTCATCAGGATGTCAATCTCTATTTAGGTTCATTAGACAAAGGCGATCACCTGACCCATAATATTGCAGCAGATCGGGCAGTTTGGCTACAGGTAGTTAAGGGAGAAATTGAACTTAACGATCGCTCTCTCCAGGCAGGAGACGGCGCAGCGATCGCTGATGAATCAGAAATTGCGATCGCTAGCCTGAATGCAGGTAGTGAGATACTGCTGTTTGACATGGCAAAATAGATGGTTGTAGGAGGGGCGAATATTTATTCCCCCTCTTACCTTCTACCTCTTACCTCTTACCTTTTACCTAGACAAGCAATTACAATCGACACTAAGAAATTTACTGAGGCACAGGAACTCCTTCATCTGGTGCAGGAACACTTTCCCCAGGAGCTAATTCAGGTTCAGCCTGCTCAACATTAGAGACAATTTCTTGAATTTGGGGATTACTTAGAAACTGACGAGTATCTTCAATTAACTTTTCGCCCCAAAGATTTTCGACTAGAAACGGAATCTCTGCGTAGCGACTATCCAATTCTAAAGCTGCTCTTCCCAACTCAATCGCTTCATTAACCTTGCCGTCTGTAAATAGTGCAACGGCAAGGGCTAGTTGAGGTTCAGCCTGTTTAGCATCTACTTCAATTACCGACTCCCATTTAGAGATGGCTTCGTCGCGATCGCCTTTTTCATACTCTACTAGTCCAACATTATTCAATGCAGGCCAAAAAGTTGCCTCCATTTCAAAAGCTTCTTCATAGGCGTCGATCGCATTATCGAACTCAGCTAATTTAAGATAGGTATTGCCTAAGCTAAATAAAGCGTCGGGAGACTCATTTTTAATTTCTAATCCCGCCTCAATTTTTTCTTTGGCTAGTTCATAATTCCCTTGCTGAAAATGAGCATCGCCTAACCGAAATAAAATCCCTTCTTGTTCGGGAGCAATGCTTTCTGCTTTTTCTAAAACCTCAATTGCCTGATCGATATTCTCTTGCTGAATGTATAGACTGCCAAGAATAAACCAAACATCATGGTTTTCGGGGGCGAGTTGAGTTGCCAACTCCGCTCTAGGTAGGGCTAAATCATACTGTTGGAAGCGAATCAACTGTACTGCATCTTGAAGTAGCTGTAACCCCTGTACTTCAAGTTTTTCTGAATCTAATTTGGGTACATAAGGCAACACTGCTTGACCCCTTGCAGGTAAAGACAGGCAAGAAATACTAGCACAAGCTATCAGAGAAACTAACCAGTTTTTAGACACAACACCGTCTCTATCTTAAGTAATTAATACTCACAAGTTACTGCATTGTCTTGCTTAACGGCAAATTTTGTGGCGATTTTTTCTTTGAACATGCCTCACGGCGATAGATGACAGCAAGTTTCAGTCTTAGTAGCTAAAATTTCTTTTCTCTGAGTTCTCAAGTCGATAGGATCAGAAATTAGTTACCTGCACCCAAAACGCTTTTATCAAGCTTTGGCTCGATCGCGACTTGACTGGTATAAACTTTTTTTACGCCTTCAACCTGCATGGCGATATTTTCCATCCGTTTGAGCAGAGTAGCATCGGGAATTGTGCCAAACAAAACGATCGCATCATCTTCTTGTGCCACATATACAGTAGAAATGTCTTTTAACTTAGTATCCTGTTCGTAGGCTTTAGACACCCTCTGGGCTATACCGCTAAGGCTAAATTCCCCATACAGACCAACTCGCTCGCTAGGAATAACCCCTGCCTCAACATTTTTGATATTATTTTGCAGAGTAGCGGTCTTCTGCTGTAAATTGCTGGTTTTATTAAAAAGCTGGAACAGCAAGAATCCGAGTATTGGTAGAGATATGAGCCAAATTAACGACAAGAAATTAAAAGATTTTTTATAGCGAGACAGATCTTGTTTTAGCTTTGGTAATTCCTGATGATCGCCATCGAGATGCTCAATATTCTCGCGCAGCTGATTTATTTCATCCTGTTGCTGACGACAGGCAACTTTCAAACTAGCAATTGTCTTTTGAGATTTGTTGCCAACGGTTATGGCATCAAGTCTCGGTTGAGAATAAGCAGCAATACCTTCAAGCTTGCTGATCACCACGCCAGAATCGGTACTGATTAACAGTTTTTCGAGCAATCCTGGAGCAATTTGAGTATATCCCTTATTAATATTCCGAATAATTCCTGGTAAATCTTCGGTCTCAACGGTTTTAAGCAAATAACCTTTAGCACCCATTGCTAACGACTTGGTGATGTATTCATCATTATCATAGGAAGTATGAATTAGAACCTTTGTCTGTACGAAGCGTGAGGTAATCTGTTTGGTGGCGCTAGCTCCGTCTAAGCCAGGCATTTCCATATTCATAATCACGATGTCGGGATGGAGCATTTCTACCTGCTCGATCGCTGCTATGCCATTATTGGCTGTACCGACAATTTCAATATCCATTGCCGTTTCCAGAGAAAGCTTTAAACTTTCCCTGACCATTTTTTGGTCGTCAACTAATAAAACACGAATCATATTAAAAAGTTATTAAAAAAGTCACAAAAGTAAGATTACTAGAGTTTAAAAACTTTCTCAGTATTTTCTGGTACTAGTAACTACATATAATATGATTACCTACACTTCTTTTCTATGTAAATTCCTTTACTCAATCTTTATGCCCATATCAAGGTAATACCTGCGAAGCAACGGTTTTTGGTTCTACAATTACTGGGAGCAATCATTATCTACTTTGCAAAACAGCTATTTTTATGTCTCGGATTGATTGGACTCCTCTCCACGCAGAATTACACAAAATTTTGCGCCAGCGATCGCTTTCTGGACGGCGCGAATGCGCCAGCGTCTCTGAAAGAGACTTTGCTTCTGAAGAAAGCTGTGTCGCTTATGGGGGAAACCCCGCAGCCCAGAAGGGCAGATCGTCGTCAGACGACTGGAAAGCTTCGCTTCCGCACCGCGCTGCATTGCTCTTACCTCCTCAAGCAAGAGTTTTGATCGCCGTGTCGGGGGGACAAGATTCTTTGTGTTTGGGCAAGCTATTGTTGGATCTCAGCACAAAATGGCACTGGCAATTGGCGATCGCTCATTGCGATCATCAGTGGTCAACGGATCGAGGCATTGCCGAGCGAGTTAGCCAAGTCGCTGCTAGCTGGGAATTACCTTTTTATCTTCAGGTAGCGGGAGGATTATCAGAAACGGAAGCAGCAGCCAGAAAATGGCGCTATCAGGCTTTGATAGAAATTGCTCAAGCAGAAGGGTATGACTATATTGTTACGGGTCATACCAAAAGCGATCGTGCAGAAACACTACTCTATAATTTAATTCGTGGAGCAGGGGCAGATGGCTTGGCTGCTCTAACCTGGAAACGGGCTCTAACGCCTGAAATAGACCTTGTACGCCCAATTTTGTCAGTCTATCGGCATCAAACCCTAGAATTCTGCCAGCAGTTCAATTTACCCGTCTGGTTTGATGCAGTCAATGAAAGCGATCGTTATGCTCGCAATCGTATTCGCCGAGAGTTAATTCCCTATCTCCAGGATCGCTTTAATCCACAGGTGGAAAACTCTTTGGCTCAAACTGCAGAGATCTTACGCAGTGATGTTGAGTATCTAGAAATGAGTGCTAAAAAACTACTTCAGAATGCTCGACAAAATGACCGCCTCGATCGCCTTTGTCTCCAGGCTGCACCCTTAGCTTTACAGCGACGAGCTATCCGTCAATTTTTACCCTCTGTAATGTCACGACAGCCAAATTTTGAGCAGATTGAAGCAGTAGTGAATTTAATTAATGCGCCGAATAAAAGTCGTACCTCTAGCTTGCCAGGTGGCGTAATCGGCGAAGTTTTAGGACAGTGGATTATTTTTTATTCGTAGT
>JBCBEA010000063.1:0-11821 GCA_038529195.1 Cyanobacteria bacterium J06600_6 | reverse complement strand
CATACTCCTGAAACGTTAGATAAATTTTGCTTAAATCAGATCTAGCTGGGGTAAATTAATTAACTGACGAATCGAATTTACAGCACCTATCTGATGAGTTAAGCAAAATTTATCTAACGTTTCAGGAGTATGACCCGCAGCAGCCAATAAATCTATACGGGAATCTTGGGCGATCGCTTCCGCTCTCTTCTTTGCTGCGTAACCCGTTCCGACAATACCAGTATTCAGAGGAAGCATTATGTCAGTAATCATACAAAAGAGAGATTTTTGAGCTAACTCTAAGAACAAATCATCAATCACAGGTATAACTATAATTAATAGTTATTTTTGAGTCAAATATCCGACCTTTGTTTCCTGCTCTTTCGCGCATCTTATCCTATTGTTTGGTTGTTGTAGACAATATAGAGTGTGGACTAGATAGGCTTTATCGCCTAAAGTCTATGCATAAGTAAAACTTATTTTAAGATAGATTACAAATCTCATTACTAATGCGCGATCGATAATTAGTATTTTTCCCTTAGTATCAAAAATGATGCTAAATAAAAGAGCAAAGTTAACCTAGCTTGGAAAACAGACAGGCTTATCTTTTCTCGTCAGCATAAATTGATATATCACCTTATATATAAAGAGGAAAACTTACATGGCTACTTTTAACGTTACTTTGAAAATGCCTGACGGCGAACAAACTATTGAAGTACCTGATGATGAGTACATCTTAGACGTTGCTGAAGAGCAAGGTCTAGACCTACCTTACTCCTGTCGTGCAGGTGCTTGTTCTACTTGTGCAGGTAAAATCGAAGCTGGTACTGTAGATCAATCAGATCAGTCTTTTCTTGATGACGATCAAATCGAAGCTGGATACGTACTTACTTGCGTTGCTTATCCTAGCTCCGACTGCACAATCACTACTCACCAAGAAGAAGAACTTTACTAGAAAGTTAGAGCTTTTTGATTCGAGACGCTCTAAACATAGAACGTCTCGATGGTTCTTAAGGCTATGCTAGAAATGAGTTAAATAGAGTTAAACGAGCTGAATTTGATTGCCAAAGACTATTAGGTTTCTAGTATTTTTCTTTGCTTAAGCTTATCTCGTTTTTCTTTTGCTAACTCTCTCACTTCCCTTTCCAGAAAAAAGTTGAGAAAAGTTCGAATTGCCGAGATTGCTGCGAGCTTTCCTACCGCATTCCAGCTTGGAGAGACGGCGGTTGCCGCGATATCCGCAGCTAGTAAGAATTCTAGAGATAGACCCAAAGCCACTCCAAGGTCGATTCTCACCTGACCAAGTTTCTCTTCTCGATCCATTTTTTGTCGGCGAAACAGTAGTTCATTAATTGCTTTGGCTACTGCAAAAGCAAGAATCATCAAGGCAATACCTTCAATAATTACTTTAAAGAGGATGGCTGTTTCTAAAAGCAATCCCTCGGCCAGATGATTAAAGCTTTGAATCCAACTATCCTTCGCTTCGCTGGTATTCGTTGAAGCTACCGCTAAATATAGATAATGAAGAAATATCATTCTTGGTTATATTTCTATTGAATATTGCAGTCAGTTTATTTGCTTTGAGGTAATCATACTCTGAGATGCTGAGATGTTTCTGAGGAATATCAGAAGATAAAAGAAATTAATGCTCCTCTCAATTATCAAAAGAAGTTTGTCTGGGTATGTCCAATTTATAGCAACGCATCTGAGGAAAATCTTGGGTAATTGTGGCGATCGCCCTATTCCTGGCTTCTGAATCAAAAGTGATAAACTGAGCCGTTCCATCTCCTTGTGAACCAACTCCTTTTCCACCGCATATATTGGACTGTAGAGTCGGATGAGCAAGCAATTGATGCAGAGTAGGTGCGTTGAGCTGTTCGGGACAGGCTGGGGCAACACAGCGATCAAACTCGGCTTGAGCTTGATTCATGAGCGCACCAATTTTTACGGCATCACCGTGCTGTAGGGCGATCGTTGCCTGTTTAACTATTTCTTGATTTGTTTTACCTAAATAACCCTGAACTTTGGCTGCAATACTAGTTTGTGCTTCTGGATAGCACTGATGTAGGCTAGCTAAAATCTTTTGGGTATCTTTTGTCCCTGCCAAATCGACAATCAGTAAGTGTAGATCCTTTCCCACACGAAGAGGCTGGATTTCATGGGTATGTTTTTGACTAGCTTGGCGATCGCCATCGAAAGTCATCAGGATTGGCTGTTTACCATAGGCACAGGCAAGATCGAGTCTGCCACACTGGCTGGGAGTTGTTTTTTCTCCCCAGTAGGCTAGTTCCATTTCTGCTTTGAG
This sequence comes from Cyanobacteria bacterium J06600_6, assembly GCA_038529195.1. Classification (GTDB taxonomy): domain Bacteria; phylum Cyanobacteriota; class Cyanobacteriia; order Cyanobacteriales; family Xenococcaceae; genus Waterburya. Next base: position 9,537 of record JBCBEA010000063.1, on the reverse strand, counting down.
ATCTAAGCCAAGCTTATAAAGACGGTTAAAAGCCCGCGCAACCAGAATACAGATAGCTGCACTAGAAGATAAGCCTTTTTTTAGGGGTAGATCCATTTGATAGTTATCAATAGCTAATCCTTTTACCTGATAGCGTTTTAAAGCCTGATAAGCGACTCCCGCCACATAGCTGTAAAAATTATCTGTTTGCGCCATGGCTAGCAGTAATTCTTCATCCATTGCCAGCTCTAATCTGGACGGGGAATGCAGCGTTCTGAAGCTTAAGTTAGAGCTCTTTTCTACGCGGGCATAAATACCTTGATTTGTGCCTATGGCGATCGCCCGCCCTGGCTTTATTTGTGGGTTAACCCGACGATATTCTCCCGCCCAATCACTATGTTCTCCAAACAGACAAAGACGACCAGAAACAAATATATCCATAGCTATTAATTTAGGGGCGAACTCGATTAAAAATTAGACATAGCTCAATGATTTTAGTTTGTAAAACGGTTATGGCTTCTCCACCAGATTTGAGGCTGTATTCCAACTCCAGAAGTAAGGGCAAAGCTGCTAGAAGTTGCCTGGCATCGATTCCCTGAATCTCTTTATTGAGGTAGTAAATGCGGTTAGGATTATTTATTCCGGCAGCGCTAGCGATCGCCTTATTGTCTCGACTCCCCGACTGCTGCATTAGCTTTAGAATTGTCCAGGTGCGAAACTGTCCTACTAGGGTGGCAACGATTTTTAAAGCTGGCTCATTGCGATGAATTAGGTCGGTTACTAAACCCAAAGCGACCTCTGTTTGACTATTTTTAACTGCTGCTGCTAGCTGAAGACTATTTTGAGTATTGCAAAGTACTAGCTGCCCCACTACCTTCTCATCCAGGAATTCCTGGCGATCACCCCAGTAGGTTTTAAGTTTGGCGATCTCATTCCAGAGTTGGCGAGTATTGTTGCCGACTGACTCAGTTAATAGTTCGACCGCTGCGGGGGTTAGCTTTAGCTGCGACTTTTGAGCGACATCTTTCACCTGGGCGGTAATCAGATCGGTTTTCCAGGGGGGAATTAGGCTAAACTCTTTAACTACAGCATGTTTTTTCAACAGTTTAGTTGACCCCAACCTACCGTCGAGCTTTTTAGGTGTTGTTAATAAAAGATGGGCTGTTTCCGGAATAGCTTTAAAAGTACGTTCTAATTCTGCCAAAAGATCGGCACTGGGCTTTTGATGACACAAATTAGTATCCACCAACCAGATTAATCGTTCCCCTAGCCCAAAAACGGGAGTCATAACCTGATTTAGACCGTCAATAATTGCTTCGGTGCGATCGCCTACAATTTTATGAAAATTAAACTGTAACCAGTTGGGGTCTAAAACTTTGTTTTGCAATTTTTCTACAGCTTTGGCGATCGCAAAATCGTCTTCACCCCAGTATAAATACACAGGCATAATCAGCAAATTTAATTTAAATAGTGTTTAAAATAATTCTGGTTAAACAAGCGCTAAAATCACAGACTTATCCTTATATATTAAGCACTGTAAAGGTAAAAAAAGCCTAAAAGGAGTTGTTACTTAATGTAGAGCTTAATATTCTCTTACTTATGTAAAGATACGGTTATTTTTTAGCGCCGAATATTTCCTCAGTAAAAATTCGTAGTTATATTTGTCATATCAGCGAATTAAAAGTTAGAACAATGCAAGAATTTAGTAAAGTTAGCGTCGATATGTTATTTTGTTTAATCATCGGTTTTTTGATTATTCAAGCTACTAACGCATCTCAACATAACCAGCAGCTAACTAATACTTTAAGTGCAGAATCCGCTCGTATTAGCGCCAACCGTCGTTAGTAAATTTTATAAGTTGTAAAATCAAACTAAAGATAAGATTGCGGGGATCGCTATTTTAGATAAAATTAACTCTATGAAATTGGGAAGATTAAGTGTTTCAGCTTGAAATGACTACAAAAGAAGAACCTTTCAGATCAGGAAAAATCTTGGTGGTTGATGATCGCCCAAATAATATCGAATTGCTTACGGTAATCCTAACTCTTCAAGGATATAGAGTTGAACGAGCAGAGCAGGGAAGCGTCGCGATTAGCCCGGCTCAAGCAGAATTACCCGAAATCATATTATTAGATATTAGCCAACCAGATACAGATAGTTTTGAAGTCTGTAAAAATCTCAAAGCTGAACCAAAAACACGGGATATTCCAATTATTTTTCTTAGCGCTTTAAACGAAACAGATTCTAAATTAAGAGCTTTTGAATCTGGCGCTAGCGACTACATTACCAAACCATTTCAAGTTGAAGAAGTAATCGCAAGAATTGATAACCAGCTACAAATTAGTCGCTTAAAAACCGAATTAAAAGCTAAAAATGCTCGCTTAGAAAGAGAGTTATTAAAGCGTCAGCTAGTAGAAAAAAAGCTGCTCAACCTAAATCATCAGTTAGGTAAGCTAGCTGCAGTTGATGGTTTAACGCAGGTTGCTAATCGGCGTATCTTTGATGAATTTTTAGCTAGAGAATGGCAGAGAGGACAAAGAGATAAGCAGCCTCTAGCCTTAATTCTCGGCGACATCGATTATTTTAAACTTTACAACGATAATCTTGGTCATCAGTCAGGCGATTTGTGTCTGAGACAGGTTGCCAGAGCAATCAACAAAACCGTTAGAAGACCAGCCGATCTCGTGGCTCGCTACGGTGGTGAAGAGTTCGCGGTTATCCTACCTCAAACATCATCTCAAAATGCGTTTAAAGTTTCAGAAGCTATTCGTCTAGAGATCAAACAGCTTGCCATACCTCATCCCCAATCCCTGGTAGGTAATCACATTTCTCTCAGTTTGGGAGTAACCTGTGTTGTTCCTCAAGCAATGTATACGAAAAAGCAACTGTTGGTAACTGCGGATAAAGCTTTGTATCAGGCAAAAAAACAGGGTAGAGATCGGTCTATTTTGATGACGATTGAATAATCTTACGTACCCTATTCTGCTTGCTTCTCCTATCAAACCTAATTGTCACAATTATGAAAGTGGAATGCGACTTTAAGTTGAGCTGAATAGATAAAAATATCAATTCCCAGAACCATTGTGTTCAGAGCTTTACAAACGAATAATCATGGTTGAAAATTGTCCATTTTTGACAATAATTTGCTTCTCTCAACTGATTTTTAAAAATGTAGGATATGCTGGGGGAGAAATAGCTGAAAAGCAGCAGTTTTAAACCCAAAGTTCAGCTATATCAAGGATTTATTCCTCTCCTATTTAATTAGACAGCGCTTCGTAGGTACTTTGAATGAGTTATTGCCTAAATCCATCCTGTCCTAAACCAATAAACCATCCTAAGTCAAAGTTATGTAAAGCTTGTGGCTCTAAATTGTTGTTGCATGGTCGTTACCATCTGGTAAAAGGTCTGGGAAAAGGAGGATTTGGTGCTACATTTTTGGCTGCCGACCTTTCTCTTCCAGGAAAGCCTTTGTGTGTAATTAAACAGTTACGACCCAATACAGACAATCCTAACTTTCTGTCGATGGCGCGGGAGTTATTTGAACGAGAAGCAAAAACTCTGGGTCGAGTTGGTAATCATCCTAAAATACCCCGGCTCTTAGATTATTTTGAAGACCGCGAACAATTTTATTTAATTCAAGAATTTGTTAAGGGTAATAATCTTCAGCAAGAAGTAAAGAAAAAGGGTGTTTTAAACGAAGCTCAGGCTAGACAAGTATTAAAAGAAGTCTTAGTAATCTTGCGAGACATTCATCTTCAAAAAGTAATTCACCGAGATATCAAACCTGCCAATATTATTCGCCGAGAAATTGATGATAAATTAGTTTTGATTGACTTTGGCGTTGTCAAAAATACGGTTAACACTGCTGCTGCCAACCAAACTGCGTTAACAGCTTTTGCCGTTGGAACACCAGGATTCGCTCCTCCCGAACAGTTGGCAATGCGACCTGTTTATGCCAGCGACGTCTATGCTTTGGGCGTTACCATCATGTATTTGATGAGTGGCAAAGCGCCTAAAAACATGGAATGCGACCCGATTACAGGCGATATCAACTGGTTTAAATATGTTGATGTCAGCGATAGCTTTGCCGAAATAATGCTCAAAATGCTAGAAGTTGCCGTAAAAAGTCGTTATAAAACAGCACAGGAAGTTTTAGACGTGCTAGACATGGAAAACCATGTTGATAGTCTATCGGAAAGTATGTTGAGCAATTCAACAATCATAGATAGCAATATCAGCACGAATCGGAGTGGGATTGGTTCTTCTCGTCGCGATCGCCATCAGTCTCGCACTCGCAATGCAGCTACTTCTCGATATGCCCGCGGTGGTTCTAGTAGATCTAACCGCAGATCTGGCGTTGGTGATGCGACTTCCTTAAACAAAGTTTCTAAAGCGCCCAGTAAACCTGTAAAAATTACGGCAGCGGAAATTATCACCGCTTATGAGTCTGGCAGAAAAGACTTTGGCATGAAAGATATGAGCATGCAGGATTTACAAAAGGAAAATCTGTCTGAATTAAAAGTCAAGAACTCTAAGCTTGTCCGAGCCAATTTTCAGGGAGCAGATCTAAACCGCTCGAACTTCACTAATTGCGATATGCGACAGGCGATGTTTCGTAATGCTGACTTAAATAAGTGCTTATTCAACTCTTCAAATTTAGAAGGAGTAGATTTAAGAGGCGCAAATCTGAGTAATGCAAATTTTAAAAATATAAAATTAAAAGGTGCAAATCTTTGTGGGGCAAACTTGAGTGCGACAAATCTAACTAAAGAACAGTTAGAAACAGCTAAGACTAACTGGATGACAACCATGCCCAGTGGCAAACGCGGTTTCTGGTAGCTAGTAGTGATGTTAAAAATAAACCTTGGCTTCAAATTATTTTTTACTCTAGCCCTCCTTGCTTCTGGTGCGATGAGTGCCTGTGGCGATCGCAATTTATCTTCAGTAAGCAGTCGTCCTCAGCAGTCTGTCCCGCTCAAATCTACAGCCCCAGGCAAAACGGCTTCTGCCCAGAGTTCAGCATCTACCAAGCTAGTTCAACTAGAATACGGCGATATTTGGCAGCAGCCTAAATCAGAGTACGTAATTATTCCTGTTGGTTACAAAGTCAGGTCGAATAAACGAATTGCAGACTCCCTCTCCAGCTATATTTCTAAGTCAGCGATCTTAAGAGGTCAAAATCTATCTGCCGTGAATTTGATTTTTCACGGTCATCAAAACAATAGTACTGACCTACTGTTAGAGAATAATGCCTTTATTAGCGAGTTTGACTATCTAGTCGATACTAAGGCGACGGCAGATGAGATTAAGCCTGCTACTACTGCTTCTTCCTGTAAGCCCCCCGCCAAAACTGCTGCCGATCACAGTTTTCACCAGCTTATGATCTATAAAATCATTAAGCAGGATACTAACCAAAATCAAGTATTAGATTTAGGAGATGCGAATCAAGGCTACCTATCCGATCTGACGGGCAAAAATCTGCGATCGCTTACTCCTGAAGTGACTCAGCTAACTCAATGGCACTGTGATTATCAGAGAAATCAACTGCTGTTATTTGTCCGAGAGCTAAACCTTCAGCCTCAAAAAAACGAGATCCAGCCTCTCGCCCTCTACCTATACGATTTACCTACTAGCAACCTTACGCGCATTACCCCAGCCAAAAGTAATCTGGAAAACTGGAAAATTGATCTTAGTGACGGCTCTATGTATCTCTATAGCCGACTCGATAGCAACGGCGATCGCCAGTATAATGCTCAGGATGAAACTAGAGTCATTAAATACAGTCTTGATACGAAACAAACTATTGAAATTAATAATCCGCAAATTCGCAAGTCGCTTAAACCTCAGTAATCGTATATTTTCGGCTTAAAGCTTAAAGCCTAGAGCTCAAATAAAAGACAAAGGATTACTCATGTCTTGGGCAAAACCCAAAATATTGCGATCGCGATGTTCGTACAGTAATTCGCCATCAGGCGCAAACAGAAAAGTTGCTCCTCGTTGAGTTAAGTAAGTCGCATCGGGAACATAGGTATTCCAGTTGCTCAACACCTCCGTCATGTTTCTAAGTCTGAGGGTGGCTAGCTCGAAAGGACGCTGGAAACCCGAACCTCCAGCCAGCTTAAACATTGAGCCTTTAAGATTGGGTAGAGGGGTATCTTCAACAACTTCCTCGTCAGCAATTAGCTGGGGTGCTGTGCGATCGCCTGTATAACCGCGCAAGACTTCTGAGAGAGTGCCAGGGCTACCAATTCCCGCACACATAATCATCAGGTTAAGAAAAGCCGAGTTTTTTGCCGATAAAAACGGAAATTTCAGCCTTAATCCCTGATATAAATTTAGCTGTCGATGTAATTCCGCCGTAGGATCGATATATAAACACTCTGGGTTAAAACCCGTATATTCACAAAACTTAAGTCCCGAATTGCGATCGCCGATCCCAATTGCTTTAACCGTAATTTCTGCTGCTTTGATTTTTTCTGACTCGCGCTGAAGCCACCAAGCATACTCCAAATTGTCAAAGTCTCCTAACTGTGACCAAAGCAGCAACAGAGTCTTGCCAGGGCGATCGCTAAAAATAGCCTCCTGCTGTCCGCTACTAACTAGCTGCCGTTGAGTTTGTTTGAGAATTGCCAGTGTATCCATCTAGTTAAATTAAAATTCGCGCTGATTGATCAAATAAAAATTATTGGGCGACTGAGTTTAGCCTGTTAGCATCATAGATCGAAGCTAAAATAGAGGTGGCGATCAACCAACAGGCTGACTATATTTTCTTTCTCAAACTAGGAATTATGAATAGCAATACCTATGACGTTGTGATAATCGGTGGAGGAGTTTGCGGTACGGCATTGCTTTATACCCTCAGTAACTATACCAATATCCAGCGGATTGCTCTGATTGAGAAAGAGTCAGAGGTGGCTCTAGTTAACTCGTTTACCAATAGTAATAGCCAAACGCTGCATTTTGGCGATATTGAAACAAACTATACCCTGGCTAAAGCTGAAAAGGTCAATCGAGGAGCAAGCTTAGTCAAACATTATCTCTTGGCTAAAGATAAGCAGCAGAAGATTTACACTCAGTATCACAAGCTGGTTTTAGGTGTGGGTCAAGAGCAGGTAGCTAAACTCAAGGCGAGATACGCAGAATTTAAACAGCTTTTTCCCGATCTGAGGCTGTTAAATCGGCAGGAGATTGGTGAAAAAGAACCAAAGGTGCTGGTCGATCGCCCGACAGAAGAAGAGGTTATCGCCCTCTATACCGACGAAGGTTACACCGTTGATTTTCGACTTTTGGCTCAGTCTTTTGTCGAAAATTCTTTAAGTAACCCCAATGCTAAAATCGATTTGCTATTTGAGACCAAGGTCAAGCAAATTAAACAGCAGCCAGAGCAATATCAGATCAAAACTACAGACGGTAAAAACATTACTGCCAAAGCTGTCTTAGTTGCAGCAGGCGCTCATAGTCTCTTGTTTGCTAAATCTCTGGGCTATGGCTTAGATTATGCCTTACTCAGCGTCGCCGGCAGCTTTTATTTTGCGCCCCAGTCCCTTAATGGCAAGGTATATACTGTTCAGCGTCAGAAATTACCCTTTGCAGCTATTCACGGCGATCCAGAAGTCCACGATCGCACAATCGCCCGTTTTGGACCAACGGCGAAGGTCTTACCAATGCTAGAGCGCCATCATTACGGCAGCATTATTGAATATTTTCAAACCGCAGGCTTGAGCTTTAAAGCAATTCTGAGCTTTATAAAGATTTTATCTGACCCAATTATTTTCAAGTATATTGCTCTCAATTTTTGCTACGACTTGCCGATAGTGGGTAAGAGACTATTTATCAAAGAAGTTAAAAAAATTATTCCCGCGATTAAACTCAAAGATCTCAGCTATGCCCAGGGCTATGGAGGAGTACGTCCCCAGGTAGTTAACCTTCAAACTCAGGCGTTAGAAATGGGGGAAGCAAAAATAACGGGCGATCGCATTATTTTTAACATTACTCCTTCTCCTGGAGCATCCACCTGTCTACAAAATGCCTTGGAAGATACCGCGCAGCTAATCAATTTTCTGGGTGATGAATATAAATTTGATCGAGATCGGTTTGTGAACGATCTATCCGTTAATAATCAAAAGGTTGGCAAAAGTTAAATCTGCAATAATGCTCGTTAGCTAATTTGCTATTTATATCCTATTGCCTAACTAAGTTACCTAGCTCTACTTAATTGCCTGCAAGCTCCATTTTTCTCCTGGCTGGATATTCAACAGCGAATTGTGGTATTTGATCAAGCTGGGACGATGTCCGACGCTGATAAAAGTGGTTTCATTGTCGATTAGATGCTGATAGAGACTGGCTTCGTTACTAATATCGAGGGCGCTAGTTGCCTCATCCAAAACTACGTAGCGCGGTTTACTAATCAAAATTCTGGCAAATGCCAATCGCTGCTGCTCACCCAGAGAAAGAATTTCATCCCAGTTGCGCGAGATCTCAAATCCTCCCGAGCGTTCTGCCAAGTCGGGTAAATTGACCTGTTTTAATGCCTTGCTAAGCTGTTCTTCGCTAACCTCCAGATTCTCGTGGGGATAGACTAGCTGACTATATAGCGTTCCTAGAATCATATAGGGCTTTTGGGGCAAAAATAACATTTGTGAAAGATCTGGACGGTAAATTGCTCCGCTACCAGAGTTCCACAGCCCAGCGATCGCTCTAAGTAAGGAACTTTTGCCACAGCCACTTGCTCCCGTAATTAATAGTCCTTTGCCTACGGGTAAATCAAGGCTGAGGTCTTTAACCAGAGTTCGCTGATAGTTGGGAGTTTGTAAAGTAACTCGATCTAAAGCCAGCTGGCTGCGTCGAATCATACTAATTGTTGGCTGAGTTTGTCGAATTTTTTGCTGTTCCTGGCTAGCATTGTCCAAATATTCTTTGAGAGAATACAGGCGATCGATACCAGCAATAAAAGCAGTCCAATATTGAAAACGAGAAACGATGATGTTGATCGCAAAAAAGAATTGAATAAAGGCAATTTGAGCTTCGCGTATTTTGCCGACTTCAATCTCTCCAGACAAAATACTGGGGGCAACGACAATCGCGGGTAAAATAATGGGAATATTGTCGTAGGCTGCGGTAAATACACCTAAGAGTAGGTTTTGCCAGAAAATTAAGGAATTATAGTTTTCAAATACCGCCTGAAATAGCTCTTTTAAGTTACGGGATTCCTGCGCCTCTCCGCGATAAAAGGCAATTGACTCAGCATTTTCGCGAATTCTAACCAAACCAAAGCGAAAATTAGCCTCTTTGCGTAGCTGCTCGTAGTTGATGTTAACCAGCTTGCGTCCAAAGACAAAAATAGTGACCAGAGTACCAATGGTTAGATAAGCCAGCAGAAATACCACCAGGATTGAGGGGGCGATTTTGGCGATTTTCAAACCAAAGATATTGAGCGGTTGGGCAAATTCAAATATCGTTACCGTCGGCGGAATATTCCAGATTAGAGCCGTAAAACCGATTACTTTAAAAATAGAGTTGAAGATCACCAGAAAAAAATTGAGTGATTCTTCCGTAAAA
>JBCBEA010000062.1:0-11965 GCA_038529195.1 Cyanobacteria bacterium J06600_6 | reverse complement strand
TCCAATAACTCTTGACGATTTTTGAAGTGCCAGTAAAAACTACCTTTGCTCACCTCCAGTTGACGAGCTAAAACTTCTACTTTTACCGCTGCAACTCCTTTATTTGCCATGAGTATCCACGCTGCATCAATCCAATCTGTTTTTGTGAGAGCCAATTATCTTTTCCATACGGGAACGTATGTTTTTACCTTAAACAATTAAAAAAGTTATGTCAATACGGTGGCGTATGTTGGGGCTTGATATATTTCTGGAGATAGAATCTTTTCTTTGATAATGCTTGATCGTGGCTCGTCTCTAGATAGCTGTAGCAAGATAAAACTGATATCAGTTAACTAATCGATTTTGCGTGGTGTGAGCAATTTTGATTCCAGTCAAAGTTTCCAGATCTCCTATATGCGGACAAGTCTTTTGTATTTACAAATGATTCATTCCTCACAAACAATAAGCAGTATTGCTCTGTCTCAGGACTTAAAAGACTGCCCCTCTCAGCCTCTCAGCATTGAGCCTTGTTGCTTGTCTTTGAAATAGTTATTTTGCGCAGCGTGTACGTGCAGATCGTTCCAAGACGACTGGGAGGCATTCGCGTCTGCACAAGTTCTTATTGTTTTCTCTCTTCTTGCTTTACTTCCCCTGCTTTGTTCAAGAGAGTTTCTTTAACTTTTGTTTAACCATAAGTATTGTTACCCACTGTAAAAATGGAATATTTCCGTTAGTAAATAATTTAAATAATAGTAGTTAACACTAAACAAAAAATGCTGCCTCAGTAAAAATAACTATCTGTATTTTATTCTAAATCAACAGTAAGTAAATATTATTGTTTTTACATGTTTTCTATTTAATTATTGATTTGCAATCCGATCTAAAATAATCAAAAGCAATTGATATATGACTTATTAATAATTTTACAAACTTGGTTTGACAGGATTTATAGAGAGATGAAAATAGACAGCACTAAAAACAAGTATAATTACCGATGCGAGCTATGGTCTTTATTTTTCAAGGGATTTGACTGACGTATCTTGTTGAGCATATTAGATTTTACTAAATGATTTTACTTTTTGTGAGTATATTCAACTAGTTAAAATATTTTCACAAAAAATATAGTTATTTGTACCCATAAACAAGATATACAGATAGAATATGATGTTGCTATATCCATCATTTAACAATGGTTAAAACAGTGAGTTTTATAATTTGTATATTGGCTAACTGGACTTAAAAAAAATATGATTTATGATGGTTTTAGCGGTTTTATTTCCTTGTCTTAACGGTATTTTTAAGGTCGAATTAAAATTATAAATAGTGAGGGTATATTTATTATGTCAAGCGTTGTTGTTTCTTACGAATCAGGTACACGAATCGTTGGCGAAAACTTAGAAGTTATTTCTCCTCAAGGGGAGGAAAATATCATCAAGGTTATTCCTAATGGCGAAGAGTCTGGTACACCTGTCACCATTATTGGTGGTGGATTAGATGATGTAATCGACTTGGGAGTAGCAGGAGATTCCACTGCTCTAGGCTTTGACGGAGACGATATGATCATGGGTGGTATGGGTGCCGATCTGCTCGATGGTGGTGAAGGTCACGACACTCTCAAGGGTGGTATGGGTGCCGATCTGCTTAGAGGTGGAGACGGTAATGATGTCTTTGAGTTTGACGCTGCTAACTTCAAGGCTGGTGAATTAGATCAAGTCTTTGATTTTGAGAGCGCAGTTGGTGAAGATATTGCTGATACCATCAAAATTACAGGAGTCAGTGACGGCGTAAGCTACGATGCTGATTCAGGAATACTGTCGGTTGATGGCGAAGAAGCGATTCAAATTGGCAAAGACATGGGTGTTACCCTCGCCGATCAAGGAGACGGTGAGTGGGAAGTATTCTAAGCTAGCTGATTTTATCTAGGTCAGATTGCCAAAATTATAGAATAGCGAGAAGTAGACCCATGACGAAAAGTCGTGGGTCTAATAGTATATTTAGGTGTTGGGCTAAAAATATTAGCTGGTTACCCTAAGGCAGTCTTTTGGTTTTTCGATTAAACTGCTCTAAGCCGACAGTTTGTTTGAATTAGATAAGGCTGTTGCTAGCTATGCTATCTATAGTTTGTAATTTGATTTAGGGTCATTCCCATTACCGTCAATGATAAAAGGCGAATCCTCATTCAAACAGATTAAATTTCACTTAGGTCGTGGAGAATGGGATCGAGTAGTTGAGATTTGTCATCAGGCAATCGTCGATGATCCTCAGGGGATTGATTTTTATCTTTATCTTGCCAAGGCTTATGCCCAACAGGGTAAATATAGTGAGGCGATCGCTGCCTATCGCAAAACTCTGGGAACGAAGCTCGATCAGGCGGAGATTTATGGAGAATTAGGTCTGCTTTATGGTAAACAAAAAAATTATCAAAAAGCCATTTGGCACTATGAACAGGCTCTAAAACTCAGACCCAATTGGGCAGAACTTCACTACAATTTGGCGGTAGTGCTGCATCAAACAGGCAGATGGTCAGAAGCGATCGCTGCCTATCAACAGGCAATAAAAATTAAGCCTAATTATGGAGCAGCATATTTTAATCTGGGAGTGCTCTACGACCAAAAGGGTGAAATAGACGCGGCAATATCTGTTTATCGGCAGGTGATTACAATCCAGCCGAACCTGGCTAGAGCCTATAGTAACTTGGGCAGTAGCTATGCTCGTCAGCAGGACTACCGGCAGGCGATCGCAATTTTGCAGCGGGGTATTGCTCTCGATCCCACTTGGGAAACTCTACACAATAATTTGGGACAGGTTTATTGGTTTGACGAGCAGCCAGCCATGGCATTAAAGAGTTTTGAAACAGCAATTAGCCTAGAACCAAAGATGGCTCTAGCACATCATAATCTGGGCAGACTGTGGCAGCAGCAGGGTAATTTAGACCAAGCAATTAGCTGTTTTCGTACCGTCATTAGTCTCGACCCAAAAAATATCCTTGCCTACAGCAGCTATGCAGATGCTCAACAAAGAATTGGTAATTTAGACGCAGTTCTTAAATGCTGGCGCCAAATAATTGAGCTAGAACCAGATTTTGTTGATGCTTACTGTCAAAATAAATCGACAACTAGCCCTGGAGATCGATTAGAAATATCTAAGTTAGCCTGCGCTCGTTTTCTTCAGGCGCTTAGGGAAGGTAAAAAAGAGGAAACTTATCATCATCTCTGGCGTACCTATGGCTATATGGGTGATGTTTTATTTGAATTCGGTGGTATTAAGCAGGCAGAACTGTACTATCAACAGGCAATATTAATCAAACCCGAAAATAGCGACCTATATCTTAAACTAGGCAACTGTCTAGCTCGTCAGCAGAAACTAGAAGCTGCGGTCATGGTATACAATCACGGCTTACAGCTAGAGCCAAATCGTCCCCAAATTTGTTTTCAGCTGGGAAAAGTTCTCGAAAAAACTCAACAGGCAGAACAGGCAATTGACTGTTATGAAACTGTGCTGAACGTTCAGCAGCAGGAGTCAGAATGGAAGCAGCTACCCAAGCTATTTCCCACAGCCGATAATCAGACTATTTTTCCGACCCAAATTTATCACTACACCCAAGATTGGGCTAGGGACTGCAATCTCGATAACTTTAATTATGTTCAGGTAGCCTGGCAGGAATCGGCAACAAAGACTAGGAGTAAAACAGCCAGACAGCCAGAAGCAATCAAAATTAATCCTGGAACAACTTCATACCCTGACTGTGGGGGAGTGAACTGCAATAAGTGTATGAATCGCCTGATCGATAGCTTTAAGCCCGTTCAAATTGGTAAAAATGCCTATCGGTGTTCCCTAGAACAGGCTCCCACCATTGAAGCTGAATTACCGTTTGTGGTGACAATTGCTGACGGTAGAGCTTGGGTTGCACCCCAAAAAAATTCTTGGGTTATTTGCGATTCATTAGCAGTAATCACCCCAGATAACTATTTATTAGGAGATCTGTCGCGAGATTATCCCTGGTTTCTGCCTGGATGTCCTTATGAAGAACGTACCGAACACAGCGTTTTTGAGCGAGAAAATATTGCGCCGATTGAGAAAATAGAGGGTAAAGTTGTCTTACTATCAGGACTAGCGGGTCATGTCTATTATCACTGGATGTTTGATATTTTGCCCCGTCTAGAGCTACTCCGACAGAGCGAAATAAAATTTAAAGAGATAGATTGGTTTATCGTCAATAGTCTGAGTAAACCCTATCAAAGAGAAACACTCAATCTGCTGGGCATCCCTGAAGCAAAAATACTTGAAAGCGATCGCCATACCCATATTCAGGCAGAAGAGCTAATCGTACCTTCTTTCCCTGGCTATCTAGACTGGGTTCCCCCTGGCACGCTCAAGTTTTTACGACAAACCTTTTTACCGCAGATAAATTTAGTTCAGAGCGATCGCCGCAAAATCTATGTCAGTCGAGCTAAAGCTAAAAATAGGCAGCTAATTAATGAGACAGAAGTTAGTCAGCTAATGGCAGAATCTGGCTTTACAACGGTATTTCTAGAGGAAATGTCTTTCCTAGAACAGGTAGCGGTCTTTGCTAATGCCAAAACAATTGTTGCTCCCCACGGATCGGGATTGACAAACCTTGTCTTTTGCTCGCCCGATACTCAGGTAGTAGAACTTTTTTCTCCTAACTATATGCGGACAGATTACTGGATGATCTCTCAGCAGCTACATTTACAGCACTACTATGTAGTAGGAGAGAACTTTAGCTGTCCTTCTCTACGTAATTTAATGTATCAAAATGCCCTAACTGAAGATATCTTAGTTAATATTGACGCTCTTAAATTAATTTTGCAACATTCTCAACAGCAGCGCTGAAATGTCAAGGATAGCCAACATTCTTAACTTTTCTGCCTTGGGACGAGTCGGGGTTTCATACCCGAACTTAAACTACTATTCATTCTCACAAAATTAAATTCGTGGACTCAAGTTATCTAGCTCAGGCTATCTCTCAGTGTGAACAGGCAATTACAACCGAAGCAGACAACCCCGAACAGTGGCAGTCGGCATTTGGTAATTTGGGTAATTTACTTCAGGGTAGAGCAGAATTTGACCGAGCGATCGTCTGGCATTCTTTAGCATTGGATAGTAAGCTCAACCTAGCAGAAGCGTATTCTCAGATAGGAGAGCTACACCTGGTCGAAAATAACCTGCCCGCAGCTCTTAGTTCTTTTGAAAAAGCCCTTGAATACTTGCCTAACTCTGCCAGGGTTTATTCAGCTTTAGCGCAGATTAATGGTCAGCTTCAGCGCAAAGAAGAGGAGATGGAGTGTTGGTATCGGGCAACACAAATTAATCCTAAACTGGTAAATCAGCAGGGCTATGCTAAATTAGCCAAGGCTTTAGAACAGCGAGGCAAGATCGAAGAAGCGATCTCCTGTTACCAGCAGGCAATTGCGGGGGGAGACGGAAATTTAACGGTCTATTTCGATCTGGGTGAAATATATCAGCGTCAGGGTAAGTTAGATTCCGCACTAGATGTGTACGAGCAGATTCTAGCCATCGATTCCACCGTAGCCAGAGCGCACTATAAACTAGGTACAGTTTATCTTCAGCAGCGTTTATTTGACCAGGCGATCACCTGTTATCGTCTTACCATCAAACACGATCCTGATTTTCCCTGGGCATATCGCGACCTGGTTAAAACCTTCCTCATAACTCGTAAATGGGACGAAGCAATTTCTACCTGTTATGCAATTATTAACCTCGTGGAAGAATATCCCTGGGTCTATAGTCATTTAGGCAATGCCCTGCGGGAAAAAGGTAGATTAAACGAAGCTGCTGCTAACTTTCGTCAGGCATGCAAGCACCGTGGCTGGCAACAGTGCGTTGAGCGAGAATACTTTTTTTCAGTGGATATTTTTAGTCATCGCCTCGCCCTCTGGTCAGAACAGCTTAAATCTCTCAAGGGAGAACCAGTTAAGGCTCTGGAAGTGGGCTGTTATCAGGGAATGTCTAGCTGCTGGATGTTGGATGCCCTATTGACCCATCCTGCTAGTCACTTAACCTGTATTGATAGCCAATTTGATCCAAAATTCCAAGAGAATATTGCGAAGACTGGTGCAGAGTCGAGAGTTAGCCTGTATCAAAATAAGAGTCACGAACAGATGGCTAACTTGCCCGCTAACAGCTTTGACCTAATCAATTTACAGGATCGATGTAAGCTGACTCAACATACAGAGAAAAATGCCAGTCTCGCCTGGCAGCTTGTGAAGTCGGGAGGACTGATTATTTTTAGCTATTATGGCTGGCGTCATCCTAACGATCCCAAACAAGAGCCAAAAGTCGGCATTGATCGCTTTTTGACTTCTGTTAAAAACCAGTGGCAGCCAGTTCATTTATCCCCACCGACTTTTCAATTAATTATTCGTAAGCTTTAAGTAACTAAATATAAGAGTAACTAGTTCTGTGTCCGAATTAGATTCAGTTGAAATTGAACAGACAAAGCAGGCGATTGCAAAATGTCTTGAACAGATCAAAGTCAATCCAAACTCGGCTAACCTCTATACCGATTTGGGAGATTTATATCGTCAGCAGCAGCAATGGCAGTTGGCGATCAAAAATTATCGGCAGGCAATTAAGATCGAACCAGATTTAGCTGGGGTACATCATCGTCTGGCAACAGTCTTAGAGAAAAATGGCAATCAAAACTTAGCCAGCAACCATTTATATGAGGCACTGCAGCTTCAGCCTCAGGCTTTTGGCGCAGAGCAACGCTATCAGCTAGGTCAAACCTTGGCTAGTCAAAAAAAGCCCGCCAAGGCGATCGCCTGTTACCGTCTAGCGATTGAATCTCAACCCACTTTCGATTTGGCATATTGGTCATTAGCCGAATTGTTATTACAGCAGAACAAAAGCGAGCGAGCAGTTGAAGTTTATCGCCAAGGGGTTAAGTATAATCCTGAAAATCCTGACTTTACTTTTGCCCTCGCATCAGCTTTGGCAGCTCAGCAGAAATGGGTGCGCGCCTGCAATAATTTTCAACGCACCGCAGAACTCAAACCGAGTGGGAAGGTATATGCTCAGTGGGGAATTGCTAAATATGAGTTGGGGGAATATCCTGAGGCTCAAAGACACTTACAGCAGGCAGTCAAATTA
The DNA here is from genome assembly GCA_038529195.1 of Cyanobacteria bacterium J06600_6. Classification (GTDB taxonomy): domain Bacteria; phylum Cyanobacteriota; class Cyanobacteriia; order Cyanobacteriales; family Xenococcaceae; genus Waterburya. The sequence goes on along the minus strand of JBCBEA010000062.1, from coordinate 4,852 downwards.
GAGCCAACGGCAGAGATCTACTATTACTTGGGGTTAATTGAGCTAGAGCTAGAGCAACCTGAGGGAGCGATTGCCTCCTGGAAACAAGCGATCGCCCTGCGCCAAGACTATTTTCTCGCCTATTACCAGCTAGGATTACTGTGGCAAAACCAACAGCAGTGGCAAGAGGCACTGGCTGCTTATCGTCAGGTGATTGCCCTAAGAGCAGATTTTATTCCCGTCTTAGTCAATTTAGGGCTAGTACAGCGACAGCTAGAGCAGTTTGACCTAGCAATCTCCTGCTACCGTCAGGCGATCGAACGGCTCGAACCAGGCTCGACTTTAGAAGCACATGCTTTTGCTGGTTATCAACAAACTCTGGAGTCCCACCCGCAGATAACCGCAATTCTCTACTATCAATATGGGAAACTGCTGCGAGCAAGGGGACGTTTTCCTAGAGCGATCGCTGGCTTTAGCCAGGCTCTGAAGCTCGATCCTTACTTTAAAAATACCTATATCGATTTGCAGTACACGCCAATCGACAACTCCCAATTTCCGCAGCTAATTGAGGTCTATCGGCAGATTGTTCGCGAACACCCCGAAATAACCATTGCCTGGGGTAATTTAGGTGATGCTTTAACTCAACAGGATCGAGTAGCCGAGGCGATCGAGTGTTATCAAACAGGAAGCTATCAGCAGGCGATTCAAACTAATCCCGATTTAGCGAGCCTCGACTGGTCAAAGCCTAAAAAACGAGGTCCTGACTTTATCATTGCCGGAGCGTCCAAAAGCGGAACATCTTCGATTTACTATTATCTTAGTCGCCACCCACAAATTTTACTCTCCCACAAAAAAGAGCTAGATTTTTACTGGCAGCACTACTCACGCGGAGTTGACTGGTATCTGGCGCATTTTCCCAGCATTACCGATCGCCCAGATTTTTTAACGGGAGAAGCAACCCCTAACTATCTGCGTTTTCCCCAGGTGGCACAGAGAATTAAAACAACTTTTCCCCAGACTAAAATCATTATTTTGTTACGTAATCCCGTAGATCGGGCGATTTCTTGGCACTATCATAAAGTAAACAGTGGCTTGACTAAGCTGGATTTACCGACGGCGATCGCCACAGAAATAGAACGGCTGGCTACCGTTACGGAGGCAGAAATTATTAATACTGGATTTTACAATCCTGACAATATAATGAGTAGTCTCTATATTTATAAGATTAAGCCCTGGATTGAAACTCTCGGTCGCGATCAGTTCTTGATACTTAAGAGTGAAGATTTCTACCTCAATCCTCAAAACAATATGGCAAAGGTTTTTGAATTTCTTAATTTGCCAGTCAATGAGCTAGAAAAATATCCTACGGTAAATGCGGGTTCTTATCGTCCAACCGATCCCGAAATTAGAGCGACTCTCGCAAACTATTTTGCTCCTTATAATAAGCAGCTAGAATCATATTTAGGCATGGAGTTCAATTGGGAATAGTTATTTACGCCGAGTGTAGATTAGCTTCGTTGAAAGGCTAATAGTCCGTAGCGATAAGCTATAGGCTGTAAGCTTTTAAAATCTCATAAAGCTAGGTCTTAATCTATTAAATTTTCCCAGAAATAGTGATTAATTATTAAGTAGATAGGCATAAATAAAGACAACTGTGTGAAGAAAAATAAACAAGATTGAAACTCTTTTTCCCTCTGCCCTCTGCCCTCTGCCTTTACAAAATATTCAAATGTTGTATCTAAACAGGATCTAGTATGATTTCATCGTTAAAATCTCTCTGGCAATTCTTATTTTCGCCTTTAAAGAATTTGCTTCAGGGCGACCATGTCCATCAACGCCATAGTAACTATCAAATACAAACTGGTTGTTCATACCCTGATGGCTAAACTTAGAAATTAGCAGCTGATAAAATTTAAAGTTTCTCTCATGCAAATTATCGTTGACATTGGCTAGCAAATAAATATTGGGTATACTGACTAAATCTTGTTTAAATCGATGGATGCAGTCCAGGCGATCGCCATATTTGCTCAGCAATTCTGGAGGTTCGGTCAAGTTTAGTAAAGGCTGCATTAGTTCTCGACGATATTGCAGCTTGATCTGACTATTAACGGCGAGAACATTAGTTTTTTGTGATAGATAGGTACTGCTTAACAAGGCACCAAAACTACCAGCAGAAGAACCAAATAGTAAAGTATTTTGTAATTTAATCTCTGCCAAGTTACATATTTTTTCTAAAATTAGCGCAATAGTTTGATGATAATTAAAGTCTGGCGAGCCAACATAATAGCTAGAGGTTAGACCGGGAATAAATTGACCAGGATCGCTAATACTAATTACAGATATATCATCGCCATTAAAAGCAGAAGTACTGCCTTCAAAAGCTATCTTTGCCTGACTCAAATCGTATTCTTGAAGCTGGAACTCTTTATAGACACGATTAGCACTTTGGAAGTAAACATTTAACCGTTGTGAATTCCGTTTAAGATAGCAGAAAAGATAAAAATAAGGCAGATTATACAGCTGCTGGGCATCAGGATAATAAAGTTTATATACTACTGGTTCACCCAGATAAATATCTTCAATGGCGATCGCATAATCATATATTTCCACCTGACGAAAAATACCAGGAATATAGCCGAAAATCTGCCGATTATATGCTTGAGGTAAAATTTGCAGCGCATAAGTCAAAAGCTTGGCGAGCTGCTCAAACTGCTGCTGCTGCTGATACTGCTCAAACTGATATTTAATTTTCTTGGCTAAGGCGATCGCATCTGGTTCCATTAATTTTTATAGTTGATCTTTGCCACTGTTCATTCTCCTGTAGCTTTTCCTTGGCGTACATATTGCAATAATAATACTAAGAATGAATTAACTATCCTCTTTTAAAAAGATTTGATAGCCAATGCCCGCAATAATACCCGCCATTAGCAGATAGGTGATCCACATGCCGACAAAAAAGCCAACTTTAATAATGGCAATTCCCGCAACTACAAATCCCGCAAATTTGGCGTACTTGACTATTTTTCTGCCAAACTTTTGAATGGAGCTTGGGGGCGGATCATGTCTTCTCGTCTCATATAAAGGTGCTTCTGGACTAGCTATTTCTGGTTCGCTAGTTTTCTGTGACTGATAAATTTCTGTTTCTAATTCTCGGAGTCTTAATTCGCGTTCTTTTGCCGGTAATTCTGCTTCTCTGAGGTTAAATTCTCGATCTCTATCTTCAGGAGTACTCATGGATCTAGCTGCCGTATATTTCTATGACCACTACTAGATTATCAATTACCAGATTTTGCTAGTCGGTGATCCGTAACGCTGTTAGAGAAAAAAGATAGCTAACTGAACAGACGCTAGAATTTAGACTATCGTTGACTAACTAAAACCTTAAAGCAAAGCCGTTGCTCGTTCTGCTAAACCCGATCGCTCGCCTCTAGAGAGGGTAATATGACCTGCTAATGGTTCGTGCTTAAATCTTTCAACTACATAGGTCAAACCGTTGCTGGCAGCATCTATGTAAGGATTGTCGATCTGATCTGGATCGCCTGTGAGGACAACTTTTGTGCCTTCTCCTGCACGGGTAATGATTGTTTTGACCTCGTGGGGAGTTAAGTTTTGCGCCTCATCAATAATGAGAAACTGCTGGGGAATACTGCGACCCCGAATATAGGTTAGGGGTTCGATCTGTAGCATCCCCATTTCAATTAATTCCTGGTGTCCTCGACGCCACTGTCCAGGATGATCGCCTGTTTCTTGAGTGCCAAAAATAAGATCGAAGTTATCATATAAAGGCTGCATCCAAGGGGTCAGCTTTTCGGTAATGTCTCCAGGCAAAAACCCAATATCATTACCCATCGGCACAACTGGACGGGAGATCAGCAAACGGTTGTAGAGTTTTTCATCAGCTACTTTTTGTAAGCCTGCGGCGATCGCCAATAGAGTTTTACCCGTTCCCGCTTTACCGACTAAAGTAACCAGTTTTATCGAATCCTGTAATAGCAAATTAAGCGCAAATCTTTGTTCGCGGTTGCGTGGTTGAATGCGCGAGACACCTAACTTTGGCAAAGCTATTAGAGGAATAATCTTGTCGCTGTTACCTTCTACCATGCCTAGAGCAGTATGGCTAGGATTAAGACTATCAACTAGGGTCAGATCTTGATTGGGCAAAAAATCGCGCTCCAGAGTTACCGATCCAGCCTTAAAAAACTCAGCAATTTGTTCGGAGCTGACCAAAACTTCTGTCGTGCCAGTATAAAGCTCATCGACATCAACTTTATCCGTTTCATAATCCTCGGCATTTAAACCTAGGGCATCCGCCTTGATCCGCAAATTAGTATCCTTACTCACAACGACAACAGGACACTCACACTTCTGCTTACACTGCATTCCTACGGCTAATATGGCATTATCGGCAATATCACCGCTCAACTCTAGGGGCAGAGTTTTAAGAGTCTCGCGATCGCTCAGGGCAACTCTTAGACTACCACCATTGCTTAACTTGACTCCCGAAATCAGATCTCCTTCTGTTCTCAGTTTATCCAGGGTACGGGCTACTTCTCTAGCATTGCGTCCCGTCATTTCTGGCTGTTTTTTAAACCGATCCAACTCTTCAATTACGGCAATGGGAATTACAATTTCATTATCCTCAAACCGTAACAAAGCAGTCGGGTCATGCAGAATTACATTGGTGTCAATGACAAAAATTTTTTTCATTCAGAGAAGAATTGAGAGCGGACATAGCAGCTAAATTAAGCTATCCAATTATTATCCCACTTACTTCCACTTAAGAGCGATCGAGCAGTTTCAGAATGCAAATTATCATAAAGGACGCATGATGGGAATTAGCTTCACTAGTTTTTGGCGCAGCGCGTACGCGCAG
>JBCBEA010000061.1:0-12002 GCA_038529195.1 Cyanobacteria bacterium J06600_6 | reverse complement strand
CTTGACTAAAGCTTTAGAAAAATCGGCTGTAACTACTGGCTAAAGCCTAGAAAATGAGCAGTACTTTTTGTTTAGCAGCTAATAATATTACATTTAAAGTGCCAATAAAATGGTACTTATGATGTTTTTTTGGGCATTATAATACCAACCAGCTTATTAATTTAAAACATAATTGAACAGATCCGTTAATTATTATGAAAACCATTCTTATTGTTGAAGATACTCATGCAGAAAGACAAATGAGTTCTGCTCTATTATCTCATGCTGGTTTTGAAGTAGCAGTGGCAGATAGTGCCGAAGCAGCCTGGATATGGTTGAATGCAAATCCCAAGCCTAATCTAATTTTGCTGGATATTGTCATGCCAGGTGAAAGTGGACTAGATCTCTGTCGAAAGATCAGAGAACACAACGATTGGAAAAGTATTCCTATTTTATTCTGTAGCTCTAAAGCTGAAGAATTTGACCGTTTTTGGGCAATGCGTCAGGGAGGAAATGAATATATTACTAAGCCTTATGTTCCGCAAAATTTAGTTGATAAAGTTACGGAATTTGCAGACTAAAAAATATTTGCCAAATTCTTATAAAAATACTTAATCTAATCTCTAAATTATCTCAGTATTTTTGCATATCCATATCTATTTTTATTTATTCTAACTAATTGCCTTTAGTCAAACTAAATAGCATTGCTATTTAAGTTTATTTTTTATTCTATGGTTACAACTAAGGAATATTTTACTGTTGAACTATCATCACAGATTGTTCTAGGCATACCGCTGGATGAGATGACTACAGTAGTCCAATTCGAAGCATCTAACATCTGCGCTGTACCTGGGGTTGCCGATTTTTGGCATGGGGTAGCTAATTTCAAAGGCTCTTTGCTTTGGATTTTAGACAGCGATCGCTTTTTTGAAATTCAACAGCACGCTCAAAAATTAAAACCAAAGTTAACTGCGGTAGTTATTAAAAATAAGAGTGTCAGCGAGCAAAAACAGGTGGCAATTATCACTCAGAGTTTGCTAGGAATCAAGGCGCTAGAAATATCTGGTGACAAATCTGTATCTATTCCGACTGATGAGCGACTAGCTCAATGTTGTTCTGGCATAGGTCAAACAGAAGAAGCAAAGAATGTTCATATTCTGGACTCAGCTACTTTACTGCAGCATCTACATCAGCAATCAATACTCGTATCAACCTAAATCGAACTTCATATATTTTAATTACTAGGAATCAAATCTATGTCTGATAACACAGGAGATATTGTCAGTAAAATAGTTGAGGCAAATGCCTTAGAAAGCTCTGGAGAGGTAGAACAAGCGATCTCTCTGTATCAAGAAATTTTGGAGCTGGATCGCGATGGTAACTATGGTAATGTAGCTCAACAAGCACTGAATAATCTGCAGCTAGTTACCCAACAGGTGCAGGAAAATGATTCTAGTGGAATTCAGCCCGGTCACAACTCTTCTTCTTTTTGGTCAAGGTTGAGCATCAAGGCTAAAACCACCATGGTTTTGATTAGCGTAGCTTTAGGTTCTAGTATCGGTATTGGTACAGTTGCATATGTTTTGGCAAACAAAACTATCGCTCAACAAACAGATAAAACTGAGCAGGCGAACTCTTATCAAACAACGAAAGAAATTGCCCTGTTTATGCAAGATCGCTATTCAGATATTGAAGCGATGTCTCACATGGCAATTTTGGCAAACTATGATGTGAGAAAAAGCACCACAAAAGAACAAAAGCAGCAGGTGTTGGCGAAATATCTTGAAGCCTACCCTATGTACAACAGTATCGCCGTCTTTGATATCAAAGGAAACCTGCTAGTTAACGACACGGGAAAAGATACTAGTAACAAAAAAAATAAGCCTTACTTCAAAGAGGCATTAAGAACGGGTAAGCCATTTATCGGTCAGCCACGATATTCGAGTGGATCGGGAATTTTTGCCGTCTATATTTCCGCTCGCATCAAAGATACCAAGACTGGTGAAACTGTAGGAGTAATTCGAGCCAGAATTCCCGTTGAAAATATTCAAAATATTATTTCGGCTGGTAAATCTCATAACGTATATTTACTAGATCAAAAGGGACAGGTGTTTTCTACCTCAAATAAACAGGATCTAGAGCAGCTTAAAGCTGCTGGTCAAAAACAATCTGAGGTACCAGCGTTTTTTGATTTTCAGACACAATTACGAAAAGAAATTGTACAGCGATCTAATCTTCTCAAACCATCCGCAACCGAAAGACAAAGAAAGACAAAAGATAAATTATCTATATTCCGCGGTCAGGAAGAAATTGCTTATTTAACGAGCATTAGTGAAATCGACAACAGTTTCTTTCAAGACATATCCAAATTGGGCTGGAGCACGTTGGTCACAATTGATAACGAGTCGGCTCAAGTTACTCAGAATCAGTTGCTGCAAGTATTTGTTTTAGGGACAATTCTTTCTGGGCTGGTGGTAGCAGCTCTATCCCAACTAATTGCAGAACGGGCAACACGTCCCGTGATCAGCGCTTCAGATGCCGTAGATAAAATTGGTCGTGGTGATCTCAGCGTCAAGCTGGCTGTTAAAGGAGAAGATGAACTAGCAGTTTTGAACTCCAATATTAATCGTATGGCGGGACAAATTGAAGATTTACTCTATGCCCATGAAGCAGAAACAAATCAACAAAGAAAAGAGAAAGAAGCTCTACAGCAGGGGGTGATGAGTCTGTTATTAGATGTAGAAGGAGCACAAAAAGGAGATTTGACTGTCAAAGCGCAAATCACTGATGGTGCAATTGGTTCAATTGCCGATGCCTTTAATGCGACTATGAATAAGCTGCGGGGACTGCTTAAAGAAGTGCAAAATGTTTCTACCGAAGTTGGTCAACTATCTTTAGCTGGGGAAGGATCGGTACGTCAGCTTTCTGAATCCGCACAAAATCAAACTGTGGAGATTAAGCAAGCACTAGGCAGTATTGATGAGATTAACCAGTCTGTCGCCACCGTCGCTAATTATGCTCAAGAAGCTGCAAAAATTGCCCGTAATGGTTCAATTCAGGCTAAAGAAGGGGATTTGGCTATGGACGCTACGGTTAATAGCATTGAGAAAATTCGTGGTACGGTAGCCAACACTTCGAAAAAGGTAAAACAGCTAGCAGAGTCTTCTCAAGAGATTGCTCAGATCGTGGAAATTATCTCCGGTATTTCGGAAAAAACTAACTTATTAGCATTTAACGCCTCGGTTGAGGCAGCCAGAGCTGGAGAACATGGAGAAGGATTCCGAATTGTAGCAGAAGAAGTACGCCGTTTAGCGGATCGAATTACGGAAGCAACGAAGGATATTCAACAGCTTGTAACGACAATTCAGCAAGACACGACTTCTGTATTGCAAGGTATGGAAACTAGTACTTCGGAGGTTGTTAACGGTAGTGAGTTAGTACATATGACCAAAATTAATCTGCGTAGTTTGGCAGATACAAGTCAGCAAATTGATGAATATCTCAAATATATTTCTACTAGTACTACCGATCAAACCAATACTTCATCGTTGGTTAACAAAAAAATTAGCGGTCTAGCCACTGTTGCTCAAGACAACTCGGTAGAAGCTGAAAACGTAGTGCATTCTCTCAAAACTCTAGTATCTGAAGCTGAAAACCTTCAGTCTTCTTTGGCTCAGTTTAAATTAGAAGCCTAAAAGCATAATTGCAGCGAGTACTATTACTGCACACAGTAATAGGTTATAAGCACCAAGTAATAATTTATTGAAGAAACCAAATCGCCAATGAGTTCTCAGTTAGATCCTGCAATTCTCGCTGCCATTACCGCCGAGGCACGTCAATGTTTTTTAGACGAAGATGCCCCAGAGTATATTGAAATGCTCGAATTGGGTATTCAAGACCATACCCAGCCTGATTTTACAGCTTTGTTACGAGCAGCACACTCCCTCAAAGGAGGAGCCGGTTTAGCCTGCCTCACAAGCCTACAGCAGCTTGCTCATAAGCTAGAAGACGTATTGGTTGGACTGCAGCAGTCAAAAATTGACGAAGTTGAGTTGGCATGGGCTTTAGTTAAAAATAGCATTGATGAAATTGGCTATGTTGTCAGCCAGGCTCATAGTGTTGATGAGGCGATCGCCAATCCAGATTTAATTGTTGCTCTCGAGTCCTTGATGGGTTCGGTTGATGAGTCTGAGACTGATGATGATGAGCCGACGTCTTTTGGCGGTGACAACAGCAATTTAATTCGCAGTACTCTAACCGAAGAGCTAGAAAATAGCTTTCTAGCGATCGAAGAATTGGCTTTAGATAGTGAAGCTGAATTGATCGCAACGCTGTTATCCAGCTTTGCAGACGAGTGTAGTTTCTTGGCAGAAACTTTGGAACTTAAGTGGTTAGCAACAGCGGTTGAACCAATTGGTGAGAGCTTAAAGTCTGAGGAGTCAGATCCCCTCGAAGTTTTGCTCTTAACTCAGTCAATTATTGCTCAACTGCGAGAGTCAATTGCTGAATATCTAGAGCAGCTAGCATCATCAGCAGAAAGTGCCGATTCCTCTGAAAACAAAATAGTTTCGGGAGCAAATCAGAATTTTATTGCCACGACTCTTAGCCAAGATCTAGAAGAATTGTGTCAGGCGATCGCCGATCTGGCAATGGACACTCCAGAAGAGGTCGTTCATGAAGCAATAACTGGCTTTGCTGATGAGTGTACTTTTCTGAGTGAGACTTTAGAATTACCTTGGCTAGCTTCAGCAGTAGCGCCGTTAGAAAAATTACTGACTGAATGCGATTCTCTCGAAGCATTGCTTACGGTACAGGAACTAGTTACTGAAATTCGCCAGCAGCGCGATACTTATTTAGCCTCTAATCTGATTGAAGCGGAGTCAGATGAGCCTGAAGCAGTCTTGATGACAGAATTAGAGTCAGACGAAGACGAGACTCAAGAACTACCGGGATTTTTCGATTTTCCTGAAGATGATGATGATACAGCTTTATCTACGGTGATGTTTGCTCCTCCTGCTATGTCCCAGGAGAAAATAGTTACGAAAGTAGCAGAAGTGCAAAAGCCGGCGGTTAGTACTCAGGTGAAAATCTCTCTAGGGCGGCTAGAGGGAATGACTAACAAAGTAGAAGAATTAATCGTTAGCCAATCGCGCATTAGCCGTCAGCAAAAAGTTTTAAGCCAGGCAAATCGTCGTTTACGATTATTAACTCGGCAGTTTGAACCTATTCGAGAACAAATTCAAAATCTATATAATCAGCTAGCCGTCAATACATCTAATCAGGATAAGGAACTAGAAGATCATCAGGATGACTTTGATGCTTTGGAGATGGATCGTTATACCGATCTCCACAGTAGTTTGCAGTCTTTCCAAGAATTAATGCTGCAAATTCAGGAGACTCGCGCCGATATTGATTTTGTTGATCGAGAATTATCAGACGATCTAGAGCAAACAGATCAGAATTTGACCCAGCTATATTCAAGAGTCACTGATGCTCGACTGGTTCATTTTGATACCTTAGCGAAGCGATTCATTCCCCAAATTCGTGGCTTAAGCCAACGCTTTGATAAACCAGTAAATTTAGAGATTGAGGGAAAAAATACTCTGGTAGATCAAATTCTGCTTGAACAGCTACAAACTCCTTTAACTCATCTACTCAACAATGCCTTCGATCATGGCATCGAACCTAAATACGATCGCCTAGCTAACGGGAAACCAGAAACGGCGACAATTGCTTTAAATGCCAAGCTCCAGAATAATCAGCTCATCATTACCATTAAAGATGATGGTGGGGGAATCAATCCTAAAAAAGTTTTTCAACGTGCCGTAGAACGAGGAATTTGCCCAGCAGATAAATCAATTGAAGATTTTCCTTCAGAAGAGATTGTGAACTGGATCTTTGAGCCAGACTTTTCGACGGCAGCCAAAGTTAGTGATATTTCTGGTCGAGGCATGGGACTAGATATTGTTCTCAACCTAATTCGCCAGCTTCGGGGACAGCTTTTTGTCACAACAGATGTCGGTTCTGGTTCAACTTTTACAATTAGCCTACCTTTGAACCTTAGTCTACAGTTCCTAATGTTGGTTCAACTACAAAATAGGCTGATTGCCATTCCCCACACCAGTATTTTAGAGATTCTGCCCTATCGGGAACTAAATTTCGCCGACAGAAATGAAGAATATATTAACTGGCAAGATGAAACCTTGCCTTTAGCATCAGCATCTAGTTTATTTCCCTGTCCTCGAAAACCTTTACAGCTGAGTCAAGGTAAAGTCTGCGTTATTTTACAAACGGCTGCTGAACCCCTGGCAATTTTAGTTGATGCGATCGTAGGGGAGGAAAAATTAATTGTCAAACCCTTTGATGAAACTGTTCCTGTGCCAACCTACATTGTGGGCTGTACTATTTTAGGGACGGGGGAAGTGATTCCTGTAATCATGCCTCAAGGAATTGCCAAAAATGCTCTTGATTCGGTATCGGTTCAAGGTGGCACCAACACAGTTGCTCAAACCACGTCTACAGTTTTAATTGCCGAGGATTCTGTCGCTACTCGGAGAATGTTAGAGAAGCTTTTGATCGCTGCGGGCTATCAGGTATTAGTTTGTCGAGATGGTCAAGAAGCTTTGGATCAGCTCAATCAGTATAAAGGGCGCATCGATCTGATTCTTTCTGATATTGAAATGCCGAGAGTTAATGGCTTTGAACTGCTAGAAAAAGCTCGTGCTCACCCAGCTTTTAAAAACACGCCCATCATTATGGCAACTTCTCGCACAGGCGATCGACATCGAGAGCAGGCAGCTAGTTTAGGAGCTACTGATTATTTGGGAAAACCCGTTCAACCACAGCAGCTAATTGATACTGTGGAGAAATTACTAGTTAGGTAAGAGCAAGATACTGTCTTGCCCAATTACGTTCGCAACGTTTTATTTAACTCAGTCCCTCTCGTAACTTTTTTTGAGCAGTCGCTAATGCTTCATCGAGCTTGCTAGCATCTCTTCCGCCTGCCTGAGCTAAATTTGGTCTACCTCCGCCTCCGCCTCCGCAGATTTTAGCGATCGCCCCGATAAATTTTCCTGCCTGAAGTTTTTTCTCTTTAATTACCCTGTCACTAAAGGCAGCAACCAAGCTAACCTTTCCCTCAGAGGGTATTGAGGAAATTACGACCGCAGCGTCGCCTAGTTTTTGCTGTAGTCTTTCCGCAGCCGACTGGAGTGATTTTGCGTCCATTTCGCCCAAATTAGCGACTAAAATCTGATAGTTCCCAACCGTTTCTGCCTGAGAGAGCAAACTATCGGATTTAGCTAGGGCAAGTTCCTGTTTTGCTGCTTCTAGTTCTTTTTGAGTTGCTTTTAATTCATTCTGCAGGCTGTAAACGCGATCGCTAATTGATTCGGGCTTGACTTTAAAAGTACTGCTCAATTCTTTAACTACTCGATCCCGCACGTTGAGATAATCTAAGATCGCAGCTCCCGCTACGGCTTCAATTCTTCTGACTCCAGCCGAAATACCAGTTTCAGAAATGATTTTAAATACGCCAATTTCGGCAGTGTTGCCCACGTGAGTTCCGCCACACAGCTCCATCGAAACCCCAGGAAAATCAATGACCCTAACTTCGTCGCCATATTTTTCGCCAAACATTGCTGTTGCTCCTTTTGCTTTTGCCTCAGCAATCGGCATAACATTAATATCTGCCTGATGAGCTTCACTAATCCAGGTATTCACTAAATCTTCTACCTGCTGTATGTCATCAGTCGTTAAACTACGAGGCGAATTAAAATCAAAGCGTAGGCGATCAAAATTGACTAACGAACCTGCTTGAGAGATAGAATCATCAACTATGCTTTTTAAGGCAGCCTGAAGTAGATGAGTTGCAGTATGATTTGCCTGAACTCGACGACGACAGGCGCGATCAATAGTTGCGTTGACCAGATCGCCGACATTTATTGTCCCACGCTCGACTTTACCCTGATGCACAAAGATATTGCCTTCTTTCTGCACATCTTCAATCCGAATTAAAACATCGTCACCAGAAAGATAACCGCGATCGCCAATTTGCCCCCCAGACTCACCATAAAAAGGCGTTTGGTCTAAAACAATTTGTACCTTATCTCCTGCTGTTGCAGTCTGGACGTTACTCGAATTCTCCTCGTTGCTGACCACGATACCCATAATCTGAGACTGAGTAGCTAGCTGGGAATAGCCTAAGAAACTAGTATCTTTACTGCTCGTAACTATTTCACCCAAGGCATTTTGAGCTGTCAGATCGATCGCCTCTAAATCTTTACTGCCCAACTCCTGATGTTGCTGCATCTCTCGTTCAAATTCTTTTGTATCTACCGTTAACCCTTGTTCTTCGGCAATTTCCTGAGTCAATTCGAGAGGAAAACCATAGGTTGCATAAAGTTCAAAGGCATCCTTTCCTGAAATCTGCTTCGTCCCCAAATTGTTCGCCTTCGCAATTACATCTGCTAATAGTTTTTCACCCCGATCTAAAGTCTTCAGAAATTGAGACTCTTCCCGTTCTAGTTGCCCTTTGATATATGATTCTCTTTCTCTGAGGTTAGGATAAGCTGCTACCGAGAGAGCAATCGCCGTTTCTGCCACCTGGTTAATAAAATTACCTTTAATACCCAGAGATCTGCCCATCCGCACTACGCGACGAATTAAACGGCGCAGAATATAACCTCTGCCCGTATTTTTGCCTACCACGCCATCTGCAATCATGTGAACCACTGCCCGCACGTGATCGCCAATTACCTTGAGAGAGGTTTTGGTTTTTTCGTCAGCTGCCTGGTAATTTATCCCTGCCAAATCAGCCGCAGTATTAACAATGGGCAAGATTAAATCTGTTTCGTAGTTATTTGGTACTTGCTGGAGAATTTGCGCCATTCTCTCTAAGCCCAAACCAGTATCGATGTTTTTGTTTTCTAACGGTGTTAAATTTCCTGATGCATCACGGTTATACTGCATAAATACCAAGTTATAAAACTCGATAAATCGGCTGTCATCTTCTAAATCGATGTTTTCATCACCCAATTCGGGATGAAAATCGTAATATAGTTCCGAACAAGGACCACAAGGTCCAGTTATGCCAGATTTCCAGAAGTTGTCTTCTTCTCCCATGCGAATGATCCGATTTTCTGCAATGCCAATTTGATCGCGCCAAATCTCAAAGGCTTCGTCATCCTCTTTAAAGACGCTAGGGATAATTCTGTCCGCAGGCAAGCCATAAACCTGAGTTGAAAGTTCCCATGCCCAGGCGATCGCCTGTTCTTTAAAATAGTCACCAAAGCTAAAATTACCCAACATCTCAAAAAAGGTGTGATGTCTGGCAGTCCGCCCCACGTTCTCAATATCATTAGTACGAATGCACTTTTGGGAAGTTGTCGCCCGAGGCTGAGGTGCTTGGCGCTGTCCCAAAAAGATCGGCTTGAAAGGCAGCATGCCCGCAATGGTCAGCATTACCGTCGGGTCTTCAGGAATTAAAGAGGCGCTAGGCAAGATCTTGTGCTGTTTCGCTGCGTAAAATTTGAGAAACCTGTCGCGGATCTCGCTACCGCTTAGATGGGGCAATTCTGACATAACAATATTTGATAAAGGCAAATTTATGTATTTATATATTTTTGCACTTTTTCTGGTGGTCTTGAGTTGCAAATAGCGATCGCATTATCAATGGACAATGGAGAATGGACAATTGGCAATTTTTGAATTACATCCTCTATTCATTAAAAATAGGTTCGCGATCAAGGAAATCGGCTAACCCCAAACAGCTAATTCCTGCGGGAGTAATCTCAAAACGATAGGGCAATACTTCTACACCTTTAGCGATCGCCTGACGCAACAGTTCTCCATAAGCGCGATCGCAGGTATCGCTGGGGGCAAAGGTATCGCAGTCGCCACGATTGATGAAGTAGAGCATTACTGCTTGGGAGCTAGGAACAAGATCGGTTAGTTCTCGTAGATGTTTCTGTCCTCGAGTAGTTACCGTATCGGGAAATAAAGCCAAATTCTCTGCGCTTAGAGTAACGCTTTTGACTTCTACATAGATTGGTGGCTGCTTATCTTCTCCTGTCAACAGGAAATCAACACGGCTTTTTTTGTCTTTACCGTAGGGAACTTCCGCTTTTACCGTCGTATATCTAGCTGCCAATTCGGGCAAGAGTTTTTGCTGTAGGGCGAGTTTAACAACGCGATTAGGAATAGCTGTATTTGTCCCCACCCAGGTAGACCCAAGCTGAATCATTTCCCAGGTATAGGCTAGTTTACGTTTGGGATTATCGCTTTTGGATACCTGCACCAAACTGTTGGCAATATTAACCCCCGTCATAGGACCCGTATTGGGACAGTGAGCCGTAATTACCTCTCCCGTTTCTAGTTCAATATCTGCCAAAAATCTTTTATAGCGCTTAATTAAACGACCAGAAGTCAGAGGCGGATATTGATAAATTAGGCTCATAGCTTTCATGCGATTAAAGACGAAGCCAATCTTATCAGAGTAGTAGCCCCACAACATTAGATATTTAGCTGGAGACAAGTTCATCCTATGCTCCTCAGTCAAGCTAGAAATAGTTTAAATTAAGTAGTCCATTTATTGGGTCAAATAAGACTAAATATATTAACTTGGAGTCAAAGTACTCATACTCATTGTTGACGCCATGCCAGATCGCCTGGAACCAGAATCCCCAGAAAACTCTTTAGATTCAACAGCAGCAAATGACAATCTTTATGTGGTTGGCATCGGTGCATCCGCAGGGGGATTGAGTGCCTTAGAAGAGTTATTCAGTAACCTTTCAACCAATACTGTTGCCGAATTTGTTGAAAACGAACATATCTTAAGTAGCGTTCGAGATTTAAATGTTAATTATGCTCAAGGATTTCATTTAGGTCGTCCACAAGCCTTGCTAGAGGTAATGAATGGGGTTTAAATAACTACCCTCTTCAGTTCGAATGAATCCGAATCTGAATTTGATCCTAAATTCGATTACAAACACGGGGGAGGAAATGCTTATGCCTTCTTCTTACGAAGTTGCGTTGCCTCCTGTCCTCTGCCTTCTGCCCTCTGCCTCCTACCTCACAATAGTTGGGTTCGCGATCGCAAATAAAATGAGACAATTACTGATAATAAGTATTTTATTGTCAATTTTAGTCAAAAATTATTAGTCGAATTCATGCCCGATCTTGAAAGTCTCATTGCTCAAGTACAGCAAGAAGCGCAGCGAGAAGAATTTCCCATTGATGTCCCCATTTATGAATCAGCAGGATTAGAACCTACGCAACCAGTTCTTTATGCAGGAAATCTTCAGAGTCCTCTTTGCTTTTTTGGTCGCGACTTGGGTAAAGATGAGATTCATGCTCAACAACCTTTAATTGGCGCCTCGGGAACAATGGTGCGACAAGGCTTTTATTATGCAGTTCATCAAGATAAAGCGCCATCTAGAACAGATCTGGATCAGACAACGATAGAAAGAGTTTTATTAACGAATACTGTTCCTTACAAACCACCAGGAAACAAAGCTTATTTGATGAAGGTTAAGAAGCGATTTCGTCCTTTTATCGAACAATTATTTGTGTTTCATTGGCAAGGAGATCAAATAATTACCCTAGGAACAGAAGCTTTTAAATGGTTTGCTCCCTACGGAGAAAAAGGAGAAGTTAATGATTTTTATGCTGATGCTAACAATCGTTTTGAAAGCCAGTTAAGCGTTAACATCAGCGCCACCGATAGTACAGGGATGTCCCAGACAAAACCCTTAGTCCTGCTGCCTTTGCCCCACCCTTCGCCTCTCAACCAAAAATACTATGCTGCCTTTCCTAAAATGCTACAGAATAGACTGTCTCAAGTTGAGTTTTAATAACTAGATTTATTATCTTATTACTAATTCAATTACCTACATAGTTACCATAAATCTAACGTATTAGTTTTGCTTACACTCTTTACAAGTAAAAAACATGATATCTTATTAATTAACTAAATAAATTTTTGTTACGTTTGATACAAAACTAAGAGAAATAAAACTTATGAC
>JBCBEA010000060.1:0-12199 GCA_038529195.1 Cyanobacteria bacterium J06600_6 | reverse complement strand
GTCAAACCAGCCTTCGTTATCGATCGCCTTTGCCGTTGCCTCTGGGTTTTGATAGTATCCTGACATTACCTGACTACCGCGAATGAGAACTAAACCCCGTTCTCCTTGAGCTAATTTGGCTTTAGTTTGGGGATCGACAATTTTAATTTCTGTTTCCGGTAGAGGTCTGCCTGCTGAACCACGAATATTATGGTAGGGCGTGCGTGCATTAGTAATTGGCGAGGTTTCAGTTAATCCATAGCCAACAAAAACATCAACATTGATCGTTTGATAAAAATCATCCAGATATTTAGCTAAAGAGCCACCACCGCTACATACCGCTTTAATATTGCCAATTCCCGCACGGATTTTACGATAGACCAGCTTGTCTGCGAGGGCGTGAACAGGATAAAGAGCAGCAGCTTTGGCTTTGGCGATCGCTCTTTTGCCACCCGAAGCGTCAAAATGTTCTAGGCTCGTATCATTAGCTATCCGCTGCGCCATAATGTAGCTTTCTGATCGTTTTAAAAAGAACTTAACCAGCTTCTGTTGCGACTCAGACTGTCCGCTTAGCAGTTTTTGGACTCCATCATAGAGAGACTCCCAAAGACGAGGCACGCCCACCATATAGGTAGGCTGAAACTGCTTTAAATCTTCTTTAAAATAGCGAATTGAAGTGTAAACCTGAGTAACACCTTGAGAGAGAAAAAAGTATTCTGCTGCCCGCTCATAGGCGTGCCAGCTAGGCAGAATTGACAAAATTTTATCTCCTGGCTGGGGTTGAAAAACTGTCTTGACATAGTTAACCTGATGCAGCAAATTACCATGAGTCAGCATCACACCTTTCGGCTTACCCGTTGTTCCAGAAGTGTATAGCAGGGTTGCGAGGGTATCTTTGTTTTGATCTACAGGCTGTAGCTGGCTATTTTGTCCCAAGTCCATCAGCTGTTGATAGTTGAGAATTTTAATGCCGAGGTCTTCTGTAGCTGCTTCATCGCTCAGGAGGATAATTAAGCTGATGGGTAGATTAGCTAACTCAGAACTTAATTTAGCCAAGGTTTTCAGGTTTTCAACAACTAAGGCAGTACTATCGCTATTTTCGAGGATATAGGCGAGTTCCTGCTGTTCTGCACCAGCGGAACGGACTACGTCTACTGCACCTGATGCCATAATTCCCTGATCGGCAATCAACCAGCGAGGACTATTATCGGCAAAGAGAGCAATTTTTGCCTGTGGCTGAATACCTAAAGCCTGCAATCCTGCTGCAAACTGCTCGATCGCCCTGGCTAAATCTCGATAACTGACTGTTACCTGTGGCTTGGCGTGAGGATCTTGTAAGGCGATCGTTGTGCCAAATTTGCTAGCGGTTTTGCGCCATACTTCGGGTAATGAACCAAGATTAATATAGTCGAAAGCAATTGCCTTAGATGCCGTATTCATAATTATCTATCTATAATTCCCCAGAATAAATAAATGATAATCAGTTATACCGTGATGGTTCTTATTTAGGTGGACAATTTAATATTTGAACCAGCAACAACGTAGCATCATATATTTCTGCTAGTTAACACTCACTAATTGACGGTATAGGTAATCTCTTCTACCTGTCCTGGTGCGCCTAATACCTGCTGCTGTTGATTATTAAAGCTAATCACTACTCCCCCAGCGTTACCCGCTCGAATTGTCACTTCTCTTTGACCACTCCACTGGCGCTGAGTTCCCTGGGGTAAAATGCCCTCAAAAGCAACCTTGCCATCAACCATTACCTTGAGCCAGCAGCGTTCTTGAAGATCGATGCCAACGCTCACCGCTTCGGAATTACTGGACTGGGAGATAAATTGTGGAGTCGTCTTCGGTTGACTAACTTGAGCCGTAGTGGGCGATCGCCTTTCAGGAACTAAAACCAGGGGATCTGAGGCGGGCTGATTAACAATAACGGGGCGCTCAACCAGGGCTGTGACCGCACTGACAGATACTACCACTAGCAAAATGTAGAGCAAATATAGGTGAAGAGATCGCAGCTGAAAATCAAGGAAGTATGGACGACGATTCTGACTAGACTGATGAGCTTCTGTTTTACTCTGAATAGATTCAGCCAAAAAACGAGGCGTTTTTATGCCTAAAGCCTGGGCATATTTATCGATTAAAGCCTGAATATAAAAAGGTTCTGGCAGTTCATTATAGTAACCTGCTTCGATCGCCTTTAACAGTCGCTGAGAAATCAAGGTTTGTTCGGCGATCGTTGTCAGAGAGAGCTGCTGCTGCTGCCTGATCTGTCGAAGCTGGACACCAATGTCTTTGAGCTGTTGCTGTTGTTCTAAAGTTAAATTATTGTTACTCATATACTGCACTCCTAAATTGGGCAGTCGTTTTAATAGATTGACGATTAAATGACTTTTTTAAAAAATTAATTTCAGCTGCTGTTAAATGTCGATATTGACCAGACGCAAGGTCTAGAGATAATTTACCGATTGCCAGACGATGTAGCTTTGTAACTCGATAGCCTAACTTTTGAGCTATACGTCTTATTTGTCTATTGCGCCCTTCAGTTAAGATGATTTCTAGTGTTTTGCCCGTTCGATCTGCTGAAACCAGATTTACTTGAGCGGGTAATGTCTTTTTTCGATCTAAGATTACCCCTGATCGCCAACAGGTCAAGTCTTTTTTCGTTGGAGCGCGATTTAGTTCAACCACATAGGTCTTAGGCAGGTGATAACGAGGGTGAGTTAAAGCCAGGGTCAGTTCACCATCATTAGTCAGAATTAGAGCCCCACTAGAGGCAAAATCTAAGCGTCCAACGGGATGAATGCCTGTATTGGTGTTGAGGATGCTGGGGAGCAGGTCGATTACGGTTGTCCGTTGTTGAGGATCTTCACAGGTAGAAACAGTGTTGACAGGCTTGTTTAATAGCAGATAGAGCAGCTGAGGACGGTTATTCTCTCGAATTTCAATCCCATCAACCTGCAAAATATCCTGGTTCAAATCAGCGCGATCGCCTAATTTAACCAATTGACCGTTGATGGTAACTCGACCTGCTAGTATCATTTTTTCTGCTTTACGCCGAGAAGCAATTCCCCACTGGGATAAAATTTTCTGAACCCGCTCACTCATTGAGAAAACGTCCTACCTATGATGATTTACTTTAATTTTACAAATTAGGCTTATGTTTACCCCGAAAAAGTCAGAAGGTTAACCATATACTTCCCCAAATTTAGAGAAAAATTGCTGTTTGAGTTATGTCAACTAATTATGATCTTGAGGTAAAATTTCTTTTCTCTACAGTTAAAGTATTTAATATAAATAAAGACAGCTAAACAATTAGCCAGAAATAGGTTTTCATGTTTGATTTCCAGCCTCTATTTGAATTTTCTCGTAATCACTGTGTAGCAATTTGCTCCTTTCTCGTTCCTGCAAATTTGCTAGCCACCATTGCTACTCTTGTTTTTGTCATTCAAGATCAGCCAATAGCAAAAATGCGCTGGTCTCAAAGGCTAGCCTCGGTTCTGGCGATCGCCCTATTCCTCCACGTTTCTACCTGGTTCATTATTGGTGTAGTTACTCCTGTTACCTTCATTTTGTTTGGTTTGGGTTCGACCTGTCTTTTGATTAACATAGTGGCGGTAATCTATCGCCGAGAAACTCAGACACTTTCAGCTAAACTTCTATCTCCCCTAACCTGATAGATTGAATAATGTAAGTTTTAAGGTCAAAAAAACGTGAGCGATCGCCGGATGGGGTTCTTACCTCGATTTTCTCTGGGCTTGTTGATAATCTCTGCCACTCTCTTGCCACTCAGCGCCTGTAAATTACCTCAAAGGGTAACAGCCGAAGAAAGAATGTTTCGGGACTTTTCTTTAGAGTTAGTAGACCAGTACATAATACCTAAAGACAAATTTCAGGATACGGTAGTTGGGGGTTTATCGGCGATCGCCTACAGCCAAGAGCAAGATTTATTTTACGTTTTGTCTGACGATCGGAGCAAACGTTCTCCCGCCCGCTTTTATACGTTTCAGCTAGAGGTCAAAGCAAACGAGCAGCAGCAAATGAAGATTGCTGGCTTTAAGCCTCAAAACGTGACGATACTTTTTGACGAAGAAAACAAAAAATACAAAAAGGGCAAAATCGATCCAGAAGGTTTGGCAATTTCGCCTCGCAACACCATTTATATTTCCAGTGAGGGTAATCCTTCCAAAGATGTCGAACCTTTTATCGCTGAATACGAAATGGCGACAGGCAATAAACTGTCTGACTTACGTATACCTAACCGCTATTTAACTGAGGATCAATCCCAGGGAATTCAAGAGAATTCGGCTTTTGAATCCTTAACTATCAACCGTACGGGTTTACCTCAGGATCCTTTTCGCGTATTTACAGCTACGGAAGATGCTTTACTTCAGGATGAGTCTTTAGAAGGAGAAGAGCGCCCTCGAATTCGCTTTCTACACTACTTGGTCAATCCTGTTGGCGATCCAATTATTGTTGCCGAGCATCTGTACCTCTTAGACTCTGCACCGATTGAGGTTATTTCCAATGGACTGACCGAACTTTTAGCCTTGAAAACCGAGGGGTATTTTCTTAGTTTAGAACGAACCTATGGTTTTGCCGGAGCAGGAGCCAAAATTTTTCAGGTAGTTGTCGGTAACGCCACCGACACTAGTAATATTGACAGTTTGCGAGGTAATATTGACCAGCTCCAACCCCTGAAGAAAGAGCTTTTATTCGATCTGAGTGATCTAGATATTTATCTCGATAATCTGGAGGGAATGACAGAAGGACCAAGATTACCAGATGGTAGTCGTAGTTTGCTGTTAATCAGCGACGACAATTTTAATGATGATCAGATTAACCAACTACTGTTATTTAAGCTGATTGAAAATAAACCATAGGTTGTTAATCGTCTAAGTAGAGAAGAAAAGATGTTTGTTATTGCATTTTTTAATATTTGTCACTAAGTTTCAGCTACTCGAATGAAGAGCTAACAATTGACTAGTTAACATCGATTCTACTTCTGTCACCGCCATGGGTTTCGCAAATAGATATCCCTGAACATACTCACACTGCAAAGCTTTAAGTCGTGCTGCTTGCTCTACAGTTTCTACTCCTTCAGCGATCGCATCCATCCCAAGATTATGAGCCAGAGTCACAATCGTTCTCACAATTTCTAAACTTTCGAGGTCAGAATTAATATTTTTAATAAAGGAGCGATCTATCTTGAGGTTGTCAATTGGCAAACGACTTAGGTAGCTTAATGAAGAATAGCCCGTGCCAAAATCGTCGATACTCAGCTTAATCTGTCTTTTTTTAATTTCAGCCAGGGTTTGCTGAGTTGTGATTTCCGAATTAATTAAGACTCGTTCGGTAATTTCTAGTCGCAGACAGCGAGGTTCTAGCTTGGTTTCAGCTAGAATTCGATCTAACTTACTGACAAAATCTGGTGTTTGAAACTGTTGACAGGCGACATTAACGTTAACTTTAAGCGCAGCTAGATTATGGTCGCTCGGAGTTAGCCGTTGCCAGTTAGCAAGTTGCTGACAGGCAGTCCGTATGACCCAATCGCCAATTTCGATGATTAAACCAGTATCTTCTGCAAGAGGAATAAACTCGATGGGGGAGACAAAGCCATGTTGAGGATGATGCCAACGGATTAAAGCTTCAAAACCTGATAGCCGATTGTCACTAAGAGAAAAGATGGGCTGATAATAGAGGCTAAATTCGCTATTTTTTAATGCTAGACGCAGATCTCTTTCTAATTCAACCGCTTTAAGAGTCTGGATATACATTGCATCGTCAAATACTTCATAACGCGACCTGCCTTTTTCCTTGGCGCGATACATGGCAATATCGGCATCTCGCAAAATCTCTGAACTATTTTCATATTTTGCCGAACCGATGGCAATCCCAATGCTAGCACCGCTGACGATTGTATTCCCATCTAAGTTTAGTGGCTGCTGAAGCTGTTGCTGGATACGTTCTCCAACCTGAGTTGCATCTTTAAGGGATTTGATATCATCTAGCAAAATGACAAATTCATCTCCTCCCAGGCGAGCAACTGTATCCATGGTGCGTAAATCAGCTTTCAAAATTTGTGAGACTTTTATTAACAGCCGATCTCCAACTAAATGACCCAAACTATCATTAATATTCTTAAATCGGTCTAAATCGATAAACAGAATGGCAAATAAATGTTCGGAATTACGTTTGGTGCGATGAAGAGCACGATCTATGCGATCGATTAACAGAGTTCGATTGGGAAGTGCCGTCAAACTATCGTAGAGAGCATCATAAATTAGCTGCTGTTCGGCTTTGCGGCGCTCTGAGATTTCCTGTTGCAGCTGATTATTCGTACACTGCAACTTTTGATTGGCAATTTTCAACTGTAAAGTTCTTTCCTTTACTCTTTGCTCTAGCTCTTGATTCAGTAGATAAATTTCTGCTTTTGCCGACTGTAACTCTAGTTGATTTTTGACACGAATTAGAACTTCCTCCACTTGGAAAGGCTTGGTAATATAGTCTAAACCGCCTACACCGAAAGCTTTAACTTTATCTAAAACGTCATTTAAAGCGCTGATGAAAATTACGGGAATATCTCGGGTATCTACTTCACTTTTTAGGTGCTGACAAACTTCATAACCATCCATCCCAGGCATGTTAATATCCAGCAAAATCAGATCGGGAATGACTTTGGCGGCTGCTTCTAAAGCCATCGCGCCATTTTTAGCGCAGCGAATTTTATAGCCTTCTTGACTCAAGGTTCGGGACAAAACTCTTAGGTTGTCGGCAATATCATCAACAATTAGAATATTTTGATGCTGTTGGTTTGCAAGATTCATATCAAATTAAGATTAAGAGCGATTATTTGGCTGTCGCACGGATCGAGTTAACGATGTCATCAAAATCAAAATCATCAACTTTATCCTGAAGTGCTTGAGCAAGGAAAGCATGTTCGTTTGGTATTTGACTGATTAGAAGCGTAATCGCTTCTTCATCTAATTCTTCTGCTGCAGCCTCTAGTTCAGAGAGCCATGCTGTTGACATAATTTTTAGGGAGTTGCTGTCCAAAACGGATTCAGAATCAGAATTTGAGCTATCTGCTGATAAGGCTGCATCTTCCTCATAGATATATTTCACTCCCAAATATTCGGCAATCTTGTCAAACATGACTTCTTGACGAAATGGCTTGCGCACAAAATCGTCGCATCCTGCTGATAAGACAATTACTCTTTCCTCCTCAAAAGTAGAAGCTGTTAAGGCAATGATATAAACCGCCTGTCCTTTTAGGTGTGATTTGATGTACTTGGTTGCTTCGTAGCCATTCATGACGGGCATGCGCATGTCCATCCAGATTAAATCTGGTTGCCACTCCTGCCAAATTTCAATTCCTTCTTTACCATTGACAGCTTCTCTGACTTCAAATCCAATTGGTTCGAGTAGCTTGAGAACAATTTGCCGATTTTCCCAGCGATCATCAACGACTAAGATGCGATAGGTCGGTTGACCTGGTTGGAGGGCAACAACTTTTTTAGGTGATTTGCTAGCAGACTGTAATTCTGCAGCGATCGCCGGTTCAGTTACGATGCAAAACTTAAATACCGTCCCCTGACCTACGGTACTATCAACGGTAATATCTCCCTCCATCAGCTGCACAAATTTACGGCTAATCGGTAAGCCCAAACCTGTACCTTCATCAGCCTGCCGACCTGTTTCTGTTTGGGTAAAGGCTTCAAACAAACTATTTAACTCAGCTGCACTAATACCGGCTCCTGTGTCTTCTACTTCAAACCACAGTAGATTGGGATTGTCATTGTCAGCTTTAACCCGTAAAGTGACTCCTCCTTCATCCGTAAATTTAAGAGCATTATTCAGCAGATTAATTAAGACTTGTCGCAACTTTCTTTCGTCGGTGCGGACATGCACAGGAACATTTTGATTGCGTTCAAACAGCAGCTGTAAATTTTTGGCATCGGCTTTAAATTCCAGCATTTCTTCGGTCGTATCTAACAGCCGGTGGAGATTAAAGCTATGGGGATTGAGATGGATATGCCCCGCTTCAATTTTGGACATGTCTAAGACATCATTGATCAGAGACAGTAGATGCTCGCCACTACGTCCAATGACGGACAGATTTTCCAACTGCGATCGCGATGCAGATTTGTCGCGCTGCATGAGCTGGGTAAATCCCAGAATTGCATTTAAAGGAGTTCGCAATTCATGGCTCATATTTGCTAGAAAGGAGCTTTTTGCCCTGTTTGCGACTTCTGCTACTTCTTTTGCAGACTGTAATTCTTGAGTTCTGGCTGCAACCCGTGATTCTAGCTCCTGATTCGTACGGTCTAGTTTGGCGTTAACTACAACCAGAGCTTCATTTGCATAGTCTTGTTGTGCAAATGAATGTCTCAACTGATCTGCCATACGATTAAATGAAGAGGCTAAAAGGCTGAGTTCATTAATACCTTTGAGGTTAACTTTCTGCTCTAAATCTCCTGCGGCGATCGCTAGACTCGCATCACCTAAACGTCTAATTTGACTGGCAATCCAGCGAGAAATGATCATGCTGAATAAGGTTGAGGTCAGCAATAAAACAACACAAAGTAAAATCGTATTACGAGTATTCGCCTGAATCTCTGCCATAAAATCTGATTCGGGAATAACAATAGCACTAGTCCATCTCAAACCGTGAGGATCGACGATTGGCGTTATAGTCAGAAAATGTCTTTTACCGTCAATATTGAATTTTAAGGTTTGAAAATTATGCGCTTTAACTTGCTTATGAGGTAAACTCGCTATATGTTCGGCTGTCGCGCGAGTCATTGGATTAAGACTGGCATTGCCGTGAATTCTTTTTGGTACTGCCGATTCTAATACAAAAGGCTGTTCTTCTGTAGAAGTCGCTACCAGCATTCCCACCGCGTCAAACAGAAAGGCTTGCCCAGTTTTGCCAACTTTTAAAGTTTTCAAAAAATCGCCTATTTGAGCAATGCTTAAATCAGTAGCTAAAATACCCCGATATATTCCAGTCGAATCATAATAAGGTTGACCCAGAGTGATTGCCAGAGTAGGAGGGTTGACCCAGGTATAAATATTTGTCCAGGCAGGAGCGTTAGCTTCTTGGGGAACTTTATACCAGGGACGTTTGCGAGGATCGTAGTTAGGAGAAGACTCTAAAAATTCACCGCGATCGCCATTTTTTTTAATCTTGTAAGTTTGTAATGATCCTTTAAAATCCGTTGCCTGATAACGGATACTGCGATCGTCATTTACTTCCAGACCAATAAATTCACCATTGATGTCTCCAAACTGGATGTAGCTTACCCTGGGGAAAATTTGGCTTTGCTGCCAAAAATGACGTTCCATTGAGGTTAAATTTTTAAAATCAAGCTGATTTAAATCTAAAGCATTTCGATTTAACTGATTGACCTGATGAGGAGCTGCTAAATAAGTTTCAAGATGCTCCTCAATTCGCTCTTCAACCTCTGACATTAGTTGAGTTGCCAGGTCTTCAATTGACTCTTGACTGTCTAAGAATGACATATAAGCTGTAATTCCAACTGCCAGGACAATTTGCACCAAAAAAGGTACTACTAAAACCAAGCGCAAAGGCATTCTTGGAGCTAGCTTTGCTAATACATTGGCAGAGAGTGGATTTTGAGAATTATTCATACAGCAGTTCAGGGAATCAATTAGGCGAATATTGCCCGATCTTTGATCTAGAAGTAATCGAGCTAGAAAAGAGCGGAATTAGAATTTGTCTAATCTAGTCTTCCCCTTTATTGTCGAAAAATGAGCTTTTAGATTGAATTCTGTCAAGCATTTCGTTTCGATAGATTTAAATATTCCTCAATTCCCAGGGGGAGAGTTTTTTTTGTGCAAATAAATCCATATAATAAAGACTTAACGTAACTTAACCTGTCGATCGGCAGTCGCTAGCAATGGACAGTACTTTTTTAAATCGTCTTCACAGCCCAGAGCGCCCTGTATTAGTTTTAGATGGCGCCATGGGAACTAATTTACAAGTTCAAAACCTGACCCCAGAAGATTTTGGCGGAGAGGAATATGAAGGATGTAACGAATATTTGATTCATACCAAGCCAGAAGCCGTCGCTACAGTTCATCGCGGTTTCTTAGAGGCTGGGGCAGATATTATTGAAACCGATACTTTTGGCGGGACATCGATCGTCCTAGCTGAATACGATCTGGGGGACAAAGCCTATTATCTCAACAAGGCTGCTGCGGAGTTAGCCAAGCAGCTTACGGAAGAGTATTCTACTCCCGAAAAACCTCGCTTTGTTGCTGGTTCGATGGGTCCTGGCACCAAACTACCCACTCTGGGTCATATTGACTACGATACTCTCCTGGAAAATTATAAAGAACAGGCAGAAGGACTATATGACGGTGGTGTAGATTTATTTTTGGTTGAAACCTGTATGGACGTGTTGCAGATCAAGGCAGCACTAAACGGTATTGAAGAAGTATTTAAGGAAAAAGGCGATCGCCGTCCGCTAATGGTTTCTGTAACTATGGAACAGATGGGAACGATGCTGTCTGGTTCGACTATGGAATCAGCCTTAGCAATTTTAGAACCGTTTCCGATTGATATTTTGGGTCTTAACTGCGCTACGGGACCCGATTTAATGAAGGAGCATATCAAGCACCTTTCAGAGCATTCTCCCTTTGTAGTTTCCTGCGTGCCGAATGCGGGTTTACCAGAAAATATTGGTGGTCATGCTCACTATAAATTAACGCCGTTAGAGCTTCGCATGGCGCTTATGCACTTTGTTGAGGATTTGGGAGTTCAGATTATTGGTGGCTGTTGTGGTACTCGTTATGACCATATTAAGTCTCTAGCAGAAGTATCGGCAGACTTAACTCCCAAAGAGCGTCATCCTCACTACGAACATTCTGCTGCTTCGATTTATACCACTCAACCCTATGTTCAGGATAATTCTTTCCTCATCGTTGGCGAAAGACTAAACGCTAGCGGTTCAAAGAAATGTCGTACTCTGCTCAATGAAGAAAATTGGGATAGTCTGGTTGCCTTGGCTAAGTCGCAGGTGAAAGAAGGCGCACACGTCTTAGATGTCAACGTCGATTATGTTGGGCGGGACGGAGAAAGAGATATGCACGAACTGGCATCTCGCCTAGTTAATAACGTTACTCTACCCTTAATGTTGGACTCAACAGAGTGGACAAAGATGGAGGCGGGGCTAAAGGTTGCTGGTGGAAAGTGCATTCTCAACTCGACTAACTATGAAGATGGAGAAGAAAGATTTTTCCAAGTACTCGAACTGGCTAAAAGATATGGTGCAGGGATAGTAATTGGGACAATTGACGAAGACGGCATGGGACGCACTGCCGATAAGAAGTTTGAAATTGCCAAACGTGCCTATGATGCTGCGATTGAATATGGTATTCATCCTGAAGAAATTTTCTTCGATCCTCTAGCACTGCCCGTATCTACTGGGATTGAGGAAGATCGTGAAAACGGGAAAGCTACTGTGGAAGCGACCAAAAGAATTAGAGCAGAATTACCAGGCTGTCATGTTATTTTAGGTGTTTCTAACGTTTCCTTCGGTTTAAATCTGGCCTCAAGGCAGGTACTCAACTCTGTCTTTTTACATGAATGTATGCAGGTTGGTCTGGATTCGGCGATCGTTAATGCCAGCAAAATCCTGCCCCTCTCTAAAATCGATCCTAAGCATCAAAAAATTTGCTACGACCTAATCTACGACAAGCGGGAATTTGATGGCGATATCTGCACCTACGATCCTTTAGGAGAATTGACTACTCTTTTCGCAGGTAAGAAAGCTCGCAAATCAGAAGCCGTAGATAAAACCTTGCCCCTTGATGAAAGACTCAAGCAGCATATTATCGACGGTGAAAGAATTGGCTTAGATGAAGCTTTAAATGAAGCTTTGGGCGAATATCCACCCCTACAGATTATCAATACTTTCCTCCTCGACGGTATGAAGGTTGTGGGCGAACTCTTTGGTTCAGGACAAATGCAGCTTCCCTTTGTACTGCAGTCGGCGCAAACCATGAAAGCTGCGGTGGCGTACCTCGAACCCCATATGGATAAAGAGGAAACTGACGATCGCGGTAAAGGTAAGTTTGTAATCGCGACGGTTAAGGGAGACGTTCACGACATTGGTAAAAACCTAGTTGATATTATTCTCTCTAACAATGGTTATAAAGTAATTAACCTGGGTATTAAGCAGCCCGTCGA
>JBCBEA010000059.1:0-12271 GCA_038529195.1 Cyanobacteria bacterium J06600_6 | reverse complement strand
CCTTCAAAATTAGCAACAATAGCGACTGTTGGTTTTGATGCTGAATCATGACGCAAACCATAGACAATGGTGCGATCTTCCTGTTCTAAGCGATCAAACGTATCATTTTCTAGCAAATTATTGCTCAACCAAGGATACTGATGACGAAATTCTCTGGTGCGGAGATTAAATCCTGCTCTAGCACTATCAACCTTTGACGCATAATTATCGACGTTACACACCTGATAACAGTCTTCCATAAACATCAGGGCAAATCGTTTGAGCCGATCCTCGTCTAGCTTTTTCAAGAAACGCACCATCCCGCCTCTAGTTAATTCACTTTGAAGAGACAAATCCTCAATGCAGTGAGTATCAGAATGAGTACAGGCGCGAAGCACCTCAACTACTTCTGCGAGATTATAGTCCTGTTGAATCATCGCGTGGTGTAGGGCAGCACCAAACTGCTTAAGCTGCTTTAACTGTTTGAATCCTAATGTTTTGAGACGGGGAAAACAATGATTTTGACGATATAAACTCGGGCTAATCTGCCAGTCTAAGAATCCGACTTCCTCAGAAACTACCTTAACTCCATACTGCTCGTCTGTATTGCGGAAAAACAGCCAAGGCGCGTGCATGGTGGCGTTAATAAAGTCCATGGGTAGACCAGGACTAAAACAATTGACCCAAAGAGCGATCGCTGGATTGTCGTAGGCGTTGTGCAGCACTTCGGGGAGAGTTTTACCCAAATGCCAGTTAATCGGCTGCTCCGAATCAATTTGATTTCCTCGTCTGACAGTATCGTGGTTGCCACAGCCCGTAATCCAATGGTCGCCGATCGTCATAACTTCCAAAACTCTCGACCATTTTTTCTGCCAAAATCCCTTGAGACTAGGAGTATTATGGGCAAAAATAAGTGGACCCCACTGATAAGACTCTGGCTTGAGTTCGATTAGTTCACGATAGGTAGATTTTTCTTCCCAGCCTTCTTCTGGCCAGGGACGACCATCTTCAAACACAGTAAACAGCAGTTTTTTATGACCGCCTATTTCCTGAACAATGTTGCTCATTTCTAACAGGTAAGCATCATCCTGTTCCACTCTGCCAGAGAGAGGATTGAAAAAACGAAAATCTTGACCGCCATCAATACGAATTCCGTCAGCTCCCGTATTAATTTTGCGACGCTGCATTTCCAATAAGATTGCTCGTACCATTGGCAGCTGATGGTTGAGATCCTGACCGTACATATTTGGTCCTTTGAGAAATTCGCGGGCAATCAGTAGCTCACTCTGATTATCTGCATGCCCATAAACCAGGTCGTAAATTAGCTGAATCGGCTGAGTCGGAAAATTATGTAAAGTCGCAATAAAATCTATTACTTCATCTGGACGTAATGAACCGAGTAGAGCGGGGTTAGTAGTACTAGAACCAATAATTGGCACATCGTATCCCCAGTCTTGAGTATTAGGTTTAAATAACTCAATTTCGACTATATTTTCTTCTTCACTAATAAAGGCAAAGAATTCGCTTTCAGGGCTATACTCATCGCGATACTCGATGGTTGGCTCGGTGGGCAACAGCTCGATCGCGTCATAACCTAGATAGTTCTGTTCGGCTGGGGTAAGAGTTTTATCCTGTTCGATCTTGACAGCCAAGTCCTGAAAAATGCGATTCAAACCAGCAATAGTGCCTTCAGCAGAAGCCGTCCCGACGTGAATTTGCAGGATATTTTTAGGGTCGGCGACGCGAGGAATCTTAATTTTGGAATTAGTTGATTTTGCCGTTTTTTCTAAGTAGTCAAGATCCGCTCTATTTGCTTGAAGACTATCGATATCGTATAGTTCGGCGGGGGCAAAAATACCGTAGGGCAAAGAGTGGGGAACGAGATCGCGAATTGTGCGCAGTTGCTCGGCGCGATCGATGTAGCGTAACCAGTAAAAAGAGCCAGCCTGTTCTCTGGTTCCTGGCTGCATTCCCGCGACTACCCCCCAGATATACTCACCCTGCTGTTCTAGGTTTAGGCGATCGCGTCTAAATTTAATACTCTGTTCTTTCTCTTGCCAATTTATCGGTTCGATAGGAGTAAAAATTTCTAGATAGATTTCGCGTTCATGCAGAACATCTCTAATCAGACCTGGAACCCAGAAACCAATTTCCGTTAGTCCATCAGGTCGATAGTATGCCCCTAATTTACGAGCTAAAGCCTTGGTTTGTTCTAAATAGGTGTTGCTCGAACCTTCTAACCCTGATGCCCAAGCTAACAACTTTCCTGTAGCTGCGGGAACTAACCTAATTGAGGTGTCGGTGTCTACTTTCACGCAATTCTCTCTGTCTGTGGATGATGTGCATTTTCCCTTAGTTTATTCTGAGGTATTGAAGACAACACGGCAACACTTTGCCTGGAGTTGTTAAATTTCCTTAAAACTCGGTTGGCTTTTCTAGTTAATAGTCTGATTTTTAATGATCTGATTTTCTTGGGCTACAATTTTCGACCTAGATGTACTCAATCCTGAGAGACTAGAAATTAGCTCTAATATTTGGGGCAGGACAGCAATTAGTGTAGGATTCTAGAGTGCAAAGCAATTCTTTAGAATAAAACAAATTCCCAAAGTAAGTCCAAACGAGATAAAAACTACAGTGTTATTAATGAGAATTAAATACTTCTGAGCTAATCATCGGGACTGTATTTTCAAGCTGAACCAAAGTGTAATCTTGTTTGGCTCCAGATCAAACTATAGTTATATACTCAGCAATTCGGTGAATGATAATATCTTTGAGAAATATAAAATGCAGGTTACTTTTGGCAATTTAATATTTACGTCTCAGTAAAAAGTTCACTTTAGTTAATCGTAAAACAGGATTTTCTCGAAACCAAATTTAAACAGCAGCATTGAATCGTCTTTAATTAGATTAAGCAATAATTGAGCATTCGTTATTGATTTCTGCTTGCACAATCAATTTTAATTCAATGTTGCGATCGAGAACTGAATAATTTGATCGTCAAATAATTAATTAATTAAAAATTATGAAATCATCTTTAGTTATCCTCTATCATCGTGAACCTCATGACGAAGTAATCAAAGATGGCAAGATTCATTACGTACCCAAAAAAAGCCCCAACGGTATTGTCCCTACTCTCAAAAGCTTTTTCGCAGATGTCAACCAGGGTACTTGGATTGCCTGGAAAGAGGTAGCCGAAGCACAAAAAGATAGCTTTGAAGAGCGAGTTAATATCGAAGGCGAAGCCAACTATAATGTACGGCGTATTCCTTTAGGAGAGGAACAGGTAAAGCAGTTTTATTACATCACCTCAAAAGAAGCTTTCTGGCCCATTCTCCACTCCTTCCCCTATCATTTCACTTCCGAGACTGCGGAATGGGAAAACTTTAAGAACATCAATCGTCTATTCGCCGAAGCAGCCTGCGAAGAAGCAGCGGAAGATGCGCTGATTTGGATTCATGATTACAACCTTTGGTTAGCACCACAGTATATTCGAGAGTTAAAGCCTGATGCTCGTATTGCCTTCTTCCATCACACTCCTTTCCCCTCTGTAGATGTCTTTAATATTTTGCCCTGGCGTGATGCGATCGTTGAAAGTCTGCTTGCTTGCGATATTGTCGGCTTCCACGTGCCTCGATATTCCGAAAACTTTGTCAATGTCGCTCGTAGCTTAAAACCAGTTGAGGTATTAAAGCAGGAAGCTGTAGAAGGACATATGACTCCCGTGGGCATTGCTTTAGCCGAGCCTGAAATGACAACTCAACTGAGCTATAAGGGACAGATTGTCAATATTGATGCTTTTCCTGTCGGCACTAACCCCAAATTCATTGAGTCAATTTTAGAAAAGACCGAAACCAAAAACAGAATATATCAGATCGAAGAAGAGTTAGCAGGCAAAAAACTAATTATTGCTGCTGGGCGCATCGATTATGTTAAGGGTAACGAAGAAATGTTAGCTGCCTATGGTCGCTTATTAGAAAATCGTCCTGACTTACACAAGAAAATTAGCTTCGTGATGACCTGTGTCCCTGCTGCTGCTGGGATGAGAGTTTATGAAACCGCTCAAAACACGATCGAACAGCTTGTCGGTCAGATTAACGGTCGCTTTGGCAAATTAGACTGGATGCCAGTGCGACTATTTACTCAGCCGATGCCGTTAACCCATCTGTTCGCCTACTATCGGGCTGCGGATATTTGCTGGACGACTCCATTGCGAGATGGTCTAAATTTGGTGGCTAAGGAGTATGTCGTGGCGCACCAAGGACAAGGTGGCGTCCTGGTACTGTCAGAATTTGTTGGTGCAGCGGTAGAAATGCCTGAAGCTATTCTGACAAATCCTTATTCTCTGAACGGTATGGATCGCGCGATCGAAGCTGCACTAGTTATGCCTGAAGCGGAACAAAAGGAACGTATTGCAAAAATGTACAAAACGGTTACTACTTATGACGTTAAGTACTGGGCAGATCGTCTGTTAGGTAAGTTTAAAGACTTGAAACACGAAACTATTAAAGCCTAAATCATATCTGGCTTTAATTTTATTGTTGAGGGGTGTAGGTAAAGAAAAAAGCCGACACCCCTTTTAGATCGCTTTAAACATAAAAGTAGATCCAGTAATTAATTAGTCCGAGCCAACCCTTTATGATAGTTCAACTGCTGCGAACTCTTCATAATCTTGGGCAAAGTCTAATGGTGTACCAATGCCAACTTTATCTGTGGCATTCAAGTCTGCCCGATGTTTGACTAGCAAGCGAATTATTTCTAGATTACCCAGAGCCGCTGCACCGCGTAGAGCGGTAATTTCTAACTCTCCTGTAGTTTTGCTATTTATTTCAGCACCGCTTTTAACCAAGAGTTGGGCGATCGCTACTAATCAAGTTGCGATCGCTTCTTGATGAAGTTGTTTATGGGGGAAACCCTCAAGACCACACTTCCAAGACCACACTTCATCGCTCCTTGTGTGTCAAATTAGCAACATAATTATTTATTTAGCCCTACTTCCCTATCTCCCTACCTCCCTATCTATTTATTCTTCCCCTGCATGATAGGAACTCCGAACCAGAGGTGCAGAACGTACATGAGAAAAGCCTAATTCTCTGGCAATTTCGCCCAAACGAGTAAATTCATCAGGAGCCCAGTATTTTTGTACTGCTAAATGTGCCTGAGAGGGACGCATATACTGACCTAAAGTAAGGCGGTCGCATTTTGTTGCTCTTAAATCCTTGAGAGTCTCGATTACTTCGGCTTCTGTTTCTCCCAACCCCAGCATTAGACCAGATTTAGTCGGAATACTAGGATTGATTTCTTTGACGGTACGCAAGACATTTAAAGAGCGATCGTATTTTGCGCCTCTTCTGACTGGTGCCTGTAGACGGGAAACTGTTTCTAGGTTGTGGTTATAGCAGGCTGGTGTGGCTGCAACAACTGTGGCGACTCTGGCTTTTTGCTGAGTCTCTGCAGATTGACCACTCCAAAAATCGGGAGTTAGTACTTCAATTTTGGTTTGCGGATTTATTTGACGTATTGCGTTCATTACCTTCACAAACCAAGCTGCACCGCCATCGTCTAGATCGTCTCTAGCCACTGATGTTAAGACAACATAGCGTAAGCCCAGAATCTTAACTGAATCAGCAACTTTCTGGGGTTCTTCAGGATCGAGAAGCATTGGCGCATGACCTTTATCTACCTGGCAAAAGGCACAGGCACGGGTGCAGGTTTGCCCCATAAGTAAGAAAGTTGCGGTGTGATTGCTGTAGCATTCGCCACGATTGGGACATCTTCCTTCCTCACAAATGGTGTGAATCTTTCTTTGCTTGATAATTCTCTGCACCGTAGAAAGCTCACTCGCCTTACCAAGAGGTCGTTTTAACCATGGTGGAAGAGAAATAACTTCATCTCGCCAATCCGTTTTGGAAGAATTCGCTGTGGTCGAGTGGTTCATATCTGCTTTTTACTAGATAATATTGCTTGGAGACGATACAAAATAATTAATATTTAAATATCTTTTCCTGTTATTTTAGTAATTTAAAAGGGAACTCTAAGCTGGTAAACCCAAACTAACAGCCAACAGCGTGATTAGAGATGCCAGGAAAACCCTGTCTTATCTCACGCTCAAGACCAGTCTAGTAGAGATCGGGCATCAGGAGTTAGTCGCTCAGGAGTAAATCGTGTCAACCCACAAAATTCTAGTTATTGACGACAGTAAAGTCATTAGAATGCGAGTCAAAGATATGCTGCCAGAGGGGAACTTTGACATCATTGAAGCTAAAGATGGTCTGGAAGGATTTAGTCTAATTAGAAGCGAAAATCCTAATTTGATTATGTTAGACTTTCTCTTACCTAAAATGAGTGGGTGGGAAGTATATCAAGAGATTCAAAAACAATCGCAATATCGCTCGATTCCGCTGGTTTTGATGTCAGGGCGGAAGGAAGAAGTTACGGATAAGATCACCGAGCCGTTTGAATTTTTCTCGTTTGTAGAGAAGCCATTTGATCGCGATCAGCTAGTTGAAGCGATTCGTGAAGCGATGATGAAGGCGAAGAAACAGCCTCAGTCATTGGCGACAGAAACTGCCACAACAGGTCAATCTAATCGGGATGTTGCTGCTTTAAGCGCAGAAATCGAGCAGCTAAAATCAAAAGTTGTCAGACTGGAGCAAGAATCTGAGCAGATTAAGAAACAGTTCAACCAGCTAGTGAGTTTTATTAAGCAAAAACTACAGTAAATTAAGCCAATTTCAAAAGCCAATTTTAAAATAATTCCTGGTTTTGGAATAATTGCGAGAAGATCGCCAGAATAAACGCCAAGATCCTGTTATGGTAAGGGATAGCAGCTGCCGATCTTACTAATCTTTTGTCTAGTATGGCGATCGCTTCTGTAATCTTTGCCAGGTAGGATGAATGAGTGATCAAATTAGTTTTCTATTCAAAATATTAATATTTTCCCTGATATTATCTGTCTCGATTAAATATGGAGGTCGATACGTGCCTCTCCAGCCAACCAACGTGACAGCGTTAACTATTGTTTTAATGCCATCTTTAATCATTGGCTTGATACTTGGATGGCGCTATCGTCGGAATCAAACGCAATAATTACATAAGGCGATTAGGGGAATTTTCCATTGAGTTATCGACTTTGATAATTAATTATCACTAACTTTTCGCTACTAAAACTGATAAATCAGGTTAATCTAAAGACCAACTTTATTAACAAGCTCTAAGCCTTAGGCTGCAAGCTCTAAAGTTCTCGATCGCAAACAGCTAATAACTGATAGCTGTGGTTTTGAGATCCACCGTCTTGCAAAGCGAGACTAGTGAAGCAAAGTTTCACCTATTCGGTAGGATTCAAAAAGTAAATTGGACTTGCGCTCTTTCGCGTCCCGTCTCTCGACTTCAAAACTTTGTTTGATTGAAGCTTACAGCTGATAGCCTATAGCCTATAGCTGGGGCGAAGCCCCTTTATTCCTGCTATTCTTGGTGTAAGGAGTTTGAGCAAGTGAATTTTGGTACTTGGATCGGTCTAATTGTCTTTTTTATCTCACTCTATATACTGTGGCAAATCAAGCAGCTATTGCTCCTGTTGTTTACGGCAATTGTGCTGGCAACTTCCCTCAATATTCTCGTCAAAAGTTTTCAACGCCGAGGGGTTAAAAGATTTAATGCTGTTTTACTCTCGATGCTGTTTCTGGTCTTCGTGACGATTAGCTGCATCTGGATCGTCGTGCCTCCATTTATCGATCAGTTTCAGGATCTGGGTCAATTAATCCCCCTTGGCATAGAAAGGTTAGATATCTGGATTGACATATTTTCTGAGCGTCTCGATCCTAGAATTATTACTCTGTTACCAGATACCGATGATTTAAATCGGCAGCTACAGCCATTGATCGAAAGATTTTTGGGAGGTGGTTTAACTGTCTTTTATAACTCCCTTGGAGTTTTGTTAGGTATTCTGCTGTTGCTGGCTATTACTTTGATGCTGCTTGCCGATCCGATGACCTATCGTCAAGGCTTTAAGCGTTTGTTTCCTGCTTTTTACCGTCACAGAGTTGAGGAAATATTAGATCTTTGTGGCAAGGGTTTGGAAGGATGGCTAGTGGGAATTTTATTTAATATGGTGGTTATTGCCCTATTAAGCTTTATGGTGCTGCTGGTTTTAGGTATTCCCCTGGCACTATCTCAGGCAATGTTGGCGGGAGTTATGACTTTTATTCCCAATATTGGTCCGACTTTGAGCGTTGTTTCACCAATGGCGATCGCCTTGATTGAAGCCCCCTGGAAAGCTTTGGCGGTGCTAATCCTCTATATAATAATTCAGCAGGTTGAAAGTAACCTGCTAACTCCTGTCGTAATGGCGCAGCAGGTTTCTCTGCTTCCTGCTATTACTCTCTTGTCTCAGCTATTTTTTGCTACTTTCTTTGGTTTTTTGGGTCTATTGCTTTCTTTACCCCTGACGGTAGTCGGACAAATTTGGTTTAAAGAGGTAATCATCAAAGATGTTCTCGATAACTGGGATTATGCCTACGGAGGAAATCGTCATCTGCAATCAAAAATTGCGATTGAGGAATTGCAAGAAGAAGAATAGGTAGAAACGCTTCAGGAAACATCTGTACAGATTATGCGTACAATTGCTCAAATCAACGAAAAAATTAGTCGAGGTCAAGCTGTAGCCTGGACAGTAGCGGAAGTTAAAGCACAGGTTGATCGCCTTGGTATCAGTAAAATATTTGAGCAGGTAGACGTTGTCACCACAGGAACATTTGAACCAATGGAGTCTTCTGGGGCAATTATCAACTTGGGACATACAGATCCACCAATCAAAATTCGCCAGTGCTGGCTTGATAATATTGCTGCCTACGCTGGTTTTGGAGCAGTAGATTTATACTTGGGGGCAACAGCAACGGCTGATTATAATCTCACCGAAAGCGATCCTAATTTGCGAGAGGGAATGGCGCTCGAAAAAGGTGGTGGTCACGTAATTGAAGACTTAATTGCGGGGAAGGGTGTTCAGCTAAAGGCGATCGGGCAAAAAACTGACTGTTATCCTCGGGCACTTTGGGAAAACACAATTACCAAAGATAATATTAATCAGTTTTATCTGTTTAATCCTCGCAATCTCTACCAAAATTTTATTGTTGGGGTCAATGGTGGAGATCGCACTTTATATACTTATTTAGGAGCATTACAGCCCAGGTTAGGTAATGCGGTGTATTCCAATCCTGGGGCTATTTCACCTTTATTAAACGACCCAGATTTAACCAGCGTTGGTATTGGCAGCAAAATATTTTTGGGTGGTGGAGTAGGGTATATTGCCTGGGAAGGCACACAGCATTTTCCCCTCCAAAAACGCCTCCCGAATCGAACTCCGATTGGTCCTGCTGCTACAGTTGCTCTGATTGGTGATGCGAAACAGATGAGTGCTGATTGGGTACGAGGCTGCTACTTTAAAAATTATGGACCCTCAATCATGCTGGGGGTAGGCATCCCAATTCCCGTGACCACAGAAAAAGTAATTGCCGATTGCTCAGTAGCAGATCGAAACGTGGTTGCCCCCGTAATTGACTTTTCAATTCCCCGCCGAGTCCGTCCTACCTTTGGTCTGGTTAGTTATGAACAGCTACAAAAAGGGCATTTAACAATTGATGGTCAGTCAGTTAGAGTTGCGCCCCTAGCGAGCAAATATCGCTCTTTAAAAGTGGCTCAAGAGCTAAAAGAGTGGATCGAAGCAGGAAGATTTACTTTAACTGAAGCCGTTGCACCTCTACCCAGCGATCGCACTTTTATGCCTCAGGATACGAATAGATCGATTATTTCTTTGGAATAGAAATAGATTAGAAATTGTGAATTGGAGATTGTGAATTGTGAATTGGGGATTTACGCTCCTTCATATCTGGCTGCATAATTGATCGCACTTAGAACATATTCTAGTTTGGACAGCAAACTAATCATGAGGTCGAGCAGATGAGTTTATTAATCACTTTGACGATTGCCAGCATTGCAGGATATTTAAAAATGACTTTAACAGAAGAAATAGAGTCAGTCTCGGCTGGTTTAGTCGCCTGTCTCTGTGTTGTTCTTAGCCTAATTTTTGCTCCCTTACTGCTCAAAGTTATTCTGCTGGCTACTTTACTCTTACTCCCTAAAGCTTAAACATAATATATTACGTCTCTACACAGACTAATTTCTGATATCTGTTGACTGTTAACTGATTCAAATTCCTTTAAATCCAACTTTACGCTCCATTTCTAGCATTGCTTGGGAGTTTGATAAATCCCTTTGTTTTTTTGCTCCAAGCTGACTAAAAAAGATGGCGATCGCAATTACGCCACCACCAATATATTGAGGAAAAGTTGGTACTTCGCCTAAAATTAGCAGGGCAAAAATAATTCCAGCGATCGGACTAATCGAACTGGTTAAAGATACATCCGCAGCACTGGCACTTTTCAAACCCTTAAACCAAGCTAGCTGCCCGCCCACCACAATTACTATTCCGTAGAGCAACATCCACTGCCAGAGAATAGGCGCAAACACATCTATAAAGTGGTCAACACCGTATAGTTTTGCCGTCAGGGAAAAGAAAATTAGCGTGCCTACCGCAGTCCGAAAAATCGTAAATATTCCTAGGGGAATACTGTTAAGCTTGATTCTACTTACCAAATCCGAAACGGCGAGAGCGATCGCGCCAATAGCTACCATTAATTCTCCCTGACCAATATTAAAGCCCGACATTGTCAGCATTTTGTCATGGACAGGCTGTAGGGTAATCGTCAGCACTACTCCCACAAAAGCCAAAACTGCCCCAATTACGATCTGTTTATTCACTCTCTCTCCTAAAATAAACACCGATAAGGCCAGAGTAATAGGTGGTTCTATTCTGCCGATTAATACTACGTTATTAACAGCAGTACGTTCTAGGGCAAAAAAGAACATTGCGGGGGCTAATGCTCCTGATAAGGCTGATACAGCAATTAAACTTAGCCAGTCTCCAATCTTGAGGCGACTTAGGGCAGCAGGACTCCATTCTTTGCCATAGATAGCGATTAGGGCGATGAGCGCACACAGATTGCCGACGAATAAAACATTACAGAAAGAGATGGGATTTCGACCATCAACTAAATTCTCAGTACCCAACTGTGTCAGTCTTTGAGTTACAGAACTTGAGGCAGCAAAGATTAAGATGGCGGTTAGTAGATAACCACGTCCAGGTATTTTATTAAACATCAATTTAGCCCTAGTGATTTACTCGCCCGTTATCAATTTACCTGAGAGGATATCCGATTTGAACCTATCTACGCTAAAAACGATCGCTTTAACTTGTCTGGCTTTGATCGCTTTTGCTGCAAATTCTGTCCTTTGCCGTTTAGCCTTAGATCGAGAGCAGCTTGATGCGAGTAGTTTTACGATCTTGCGTCTGCTATCGGGGATTGTGATGCTGGTGCTAATTTCGACAGTTTCTTCTACTTCAAAGAGCAGTACGAAGAAAAACTGGATTTCTTCCTTGGCACTATTTATTTATGCCGTTGCGTTTTCTTATGCCTATATTTCCCTTGATGCTGGCATCGGCGCTCTCGTGCTTTCAGGTACAGTCCAAATTACGATGATCTTGGCTAGTTTAATTGCAGGGAATAAACTACATTTCTTAGAATGGGCTGGCGCCGCGATCGCTTTTTCAGGATTTGTTTATCTGTTTAAACCAAGTTTGACAACTCCCTCTTCGACAGGATTTCTGGTCATGATTATTGCTGGTGTTGCTTGGGGTATTTATACCCTTCGAGGTAGGGGTGCAAAACACCCGATTGGGGACTCTCGAGTCAATTTTTTAGGAACTCTGCCTTTGATTTTGGCTTTACTAATTGTTGAGTTTAGAAATAGTAACTTAACCCAGGCTGGCATTATTTTAGCTCTGCTTTCTGGGGCGATCGCTTCGGGATGTGGTTATGTAGTTTGGTATATGGCGGTAAGAAGACTATCGACGATTCAAGCCTCGGTGGTACAGCTATTAGTGCCGATAATTGCAGCCTTGGGAGGTGTTTTATTTGCGCAAGAAGTAATCTCTAGACGCTTAATTATTTCCTCGATAACGATTTTGGGCGGTATTGCCTTCGTTTTGTGGGGACAGTATTTATCTGCGGATACAGGATCGACTAATTCTATTTTTTCTGATTAATTTCGGCATATCTAATATGAAATGCTTAATTACTTGCTACAGATAAGTAAAAACATAAAGACGATTCATTTCTTCTGCCCTCTGCCCTCTGCCTTCTGCCTACATGCGGCTAAAGCCTTTGTGCCTCACCAAACC
>JBCBEA010000058.1:0-12295 GCA_038529195.1 Cyanobacteria bacterium J06600_6 | reverse complement strand
GTTTAGCCACGTACACAGACATCGAAAATTTTTATGTGGCTCAAAACCGTGAAAATTACCTATTTTGCGTAACGTCACATAGATAAGATAAAACGCAATATCTACAGCTAGGCTGGCGATTTCTTTCTAATCTCTTCCCTCATTAGGACTATTGATCGGATTTGAATGAATCAGTCTAGATTGTCTTGCTGTATTATTCTGCCATTGTTTTAGTATGTTGATCTGCAGTTCAAGGTTTGGTAAGTATCTGCGCTAGTTCTGATTCTAAATCTTTGATTGATAAACTCATTGGATTTTGTCCGCAGTCCAATACCTTCTATGTAGATTGTTTTAAAGCCAGGTAAATGCAGTAAGAATTAAAGAAAAGAAAAATGCGATCACTGAAATTAAAGTAATTTCTAGAGAATCTTGCTGATACTTCATAGTTTAATTTATTAACTGGTAGTTTTCGTGGCTAATTATTGACTCTAACGATAGTCAGAACTTTGAATATCGCCTAAACGAGCTTCGGTCCTTAAGAAACGATCTATTTGCGCCTTGAAAAATTCGCGATTTTGCTTCAAATGTTCGGGATTGGCATCATCGAGAGGATAGAGTAGAGCCTGACGCAAGGCTTGAATCACAGCAGAGGTGACGTTATACATCGAGCGCTGAAAGGTAATACCGAGCTGTACCAGAGTATCGTCTTCTCCACGGGAATGTTGCTTGTAATAGTCTCTGAGATAATCGGGCAGAAAATGCCACATGTCATCCATGAGCAAAGTAGGCGGAATTCCTGCCATTCCTACAGGCAATACGTCCGCATAAAGGATGCCG
The DNA here is from genome assembly GCA_038529195.1 of Cyanobacteria bacterium J06600_6. Classification (GTDB taxonomy): domain Bacteria; phylum Cyanobacteriota; class Cyanobacteriia; order Cyanobacteriales; family Xenococcaceae; genus Waterburya. The sequence goes on along the minus strand of JBCBEA010000058.1, from coordinate 11,479 downwards.
TAGTGGAAGTCTGGCTGATCGTCGGGTACCTGTTGTGCCTGGGCGTTATAGGATTTTGTACCACGGAAGGGAGAAGTGCGATAAAAAATTGCTTCTACATAGGGTAGTGCAGCCTCATATAGCCAGGTAAAGCCTTGGGATTTGGGAATAATTTCGTAGCACTCGTCGCCAATATAGACATGATGATAAATTGGTCTACCTGCTACGGCAAAGATACCGTTAACTAAAAAGTCCATTGCTTCTTTGACAGTGGTCATTTTGCCCTCGTCGTAGAGATCGGACATTTCTAAAAATACAGGACACATCACTTCCCAAAATAGTCCGAGGTTGGCATAGTAGGATAGCTGGCGCACCTGTTCGAGGAACATGTCGGGAAAGAGCTTATACAGACCCTGCATTACAGGATTGCCTCTAAAGTAGGCTTTGATCGCCCGATCTGCATTGGCTTTATATTCGTCGCTATCTAAGTAGGCGTTGAACTGAGGGTTGATATCCTCATGCCAAAACATAGAGCGCATACAGGCTTCTGCGAACTCCATATTAATGCGATCGTGATTAAGGTGATGCAGCAGCTTGGGCATCTTGCCTGTTTCGCCCTTAGCAATAAATTCTAGAAGTTCTGGATGTGCCTCAGCCTTACCCCGCCAGACTCTAGGTGCGCCATTTTTCCCTGCGTATTTGTTAGGCAGATCTAAATATTCCTGAGAAATGAAATACTTAAAAGCAGGTAAAGGATTTAAGAAAACCCGTTCGGCAATATAGAGTAAGTCACGCCAGTAAAAATCCATGGGAATAGCGTAGGCTTTATAAATCCCAATGATCTGCATCAGGTTTTCGGGAGTATCGGGCAGCATCGATCCCCCTGCTTCAAGACGATGAATTACATCGGCAAAGGGATGATTGATCGGCGGTAGTTGCGTTTGTGTTTGTGTTTGCGTCATGGCTACTGATTATTTGCGAAACTTATCTTCTAAGACTGATTTTTGAGAGCGACAATAGTTGTATTGGCTGGGCTGCTGGCGACAATGCTGTAGTTAGTGATGTTTGTCAGCCAAACTGGTCGCAAGCCTAAAATGACTATGATTACAGCCAGCACGAAAGCTGGTAAACGTTCAGCCAGGGTCACTTGCGCATAGACAACTGGAGTCTGACGACAGTCGATTTTGCCAAAAAATGTGTTGTTGACCAGAATGACAAAATATATGGAAGTTAAACCTGTCGCTACCAGACAACAGATGGTTAAGATCGGAAAGATAGTAAAGCTGCCTTGAAAAGAGACATATTCGCCGACAAAGCCAACCATGCCAGGAATTCCTGCGCTCGCCATTACCGCCAAAATCATTTGTCCCCCAATAATTGGTAAGCCTCGCTGGGGGTTCATCAAACCTTGAAGAGTAGTTAGATCGCGACTGCCTGTTTTTCGTTCAACAACTCCCGTTAGATAAAATAGCAGCGACACAATTAAGCCGTGGGCAAACATCTGGCAAATCGCCCCCGTAACGGCGATCGAGGTTCCCGCAGCCGTAGCTAAGACGACAAAGGCGACATGGGCGATGGAACTATATGCCACCATCTTTTTCATATCCGTTTGCGAAATAGCGACAAAGGAGGCGTATAAAGCACTCAAGGCAGCGATCGCACCCAGCCAAAGAGCAATATCATTCCATATTTGCGGAAATAGCCCCAAACCAAAGCGAATCAAGCCATAAGTTCCGAGTTTTGAGAGTACACCACTCAAAATCATTGATACTGGTGTTGAAGACTCGGTGTAGGAATCGGGCAGCCAGGTATGGAAAGGAACGAGGGGAGTCTTAATTACAAAGCCAATAATAATTGTAATCAGTAAAATTAGCTGTTTACTGTAGGGCAGTAACTGAGTCTGAATAGCTTCATAGTCAAAACCACTATCAGTTAGGAAGGCGATACCGAGGAACGCTGCCAAGACAAAAATTCCTGAAAATGCGGTGTAAAGTAGGTATTTTGTTCCCGCATAAGCGCGATTCTTGCCACCCCAAATATTGATCAGTAAATAGGTGGGAATTAGCTTAATTTCGTAGAAAATAAAAAATAATAATAAATTTCTCGATAGCAACGCACCGTTGATACAGCCCGCGAGGATTAAAATCAGGCTATAAAAAAGTTTCGGTCTAGCAGTAGTCGATCGCTCTCGGTCTAATTCGCCACTATAGATAGCCAGACAGATTAACAGGTTGCTGAGAATTACTATGGGCAGAGATAAGCCATCAATACCCAGGTTGTAGTTTAAACCTAAAACTTCAATCCAGGACAAAAATTCGGTCAACTGTAAACCCTTAAGCTGAAAATCATAGCTCCAGATTGCAAATAGGGATAAGAGCAAATTTAGCCCAGCGATGACTAAACTCGCATTGCGAATCATAGGGATTTTTTTGAGGGGCAAACAGGCAATAATTAATGCCCCAATAATGGGTATCCAGATTAATAAACTAAGCATGAGTTATGGGAAAATGTCCGTCGATTAAATTTAAAACGTCGAATTAAAAGGTCAAACCAAAGATTAAGCCCAGCAACACCGTTCCCAGAACAATAGACAGAAGATAAAATTGGGATTGACCTGAGTTGTTGTATCTCAACGCCTGTCCGCTAAATAGGGTTCCGATACCGACTAGGTTCACTGCACCATCGACAATATAGCGATCGCACCAGTCAAAGATCCGAGCCGTAATACCAACGAGACTGACTATTGTCAGTCGATAGATGTCTTGGATATAAAGATCGTTAGCGAATAGCTGCTGTATGAAGGTAGGGACTAATTCTACGGGCTGCTTGTCACTAGTTCGCAAATATAACCAGGCTGCCGAGCTAATTCCAGTCAGACTCGAACCAATGAACATTAAAGCCACACTTTTGTCCAAATCCGCCCAGGTAGGCAACAGCTCGAACTGCTGCAGGATCAAGGGAAGATGCAGACTTATTCCCGCTAAAATCGACATTGGCAAAATCATTGTCCAAAGTACCTCGGGGCTGCGTTTAGTCATCTGGCTAATCTGACCGCCAAATACCAGTCCGAACACTCGCATCAGACTAAAGGCAGTCAGTCCGTCTACCAGCACTAATACTCCGAGCAGGAGGGGCTGAACATCTAGTAAGTAGTTCCCCAACTCTTGTAATGCCCAGAATCCACCCAGAGGCGGAACGGCAATCAAACTCGCTGCGCCGATCAAAAACGCAATCCCGCTCACAGGACGACGACTGAAGATTCCTCCCAGCTGGGTCACATTTTGGGTAACGTTACTAATAATTACCGTCCCCGCACTCATATAGAGGAGAGCCATGGCGAGGGCATGAGTCAAAATCAATAGTAGAGCTGAATGATTTGCCCCCACTGCCACGGCAATAAACACAAAGCCCATGTAGGCACTGACGGAATAGGAGAGTGTCCGTTTAATATCTACCTGAGCGATCGCAATTAAAGAGGCGCTAATGGCGGTAAAAGAGCCAACCGCAATCATTAATAAATTAGAAATAGGAGATTGAGCTAAAACTGGCTGTAGCTGAATAACAACATAAGCACCACCAGCAACGACGACTGAATTCCGCATCATCGAAGCGGGAATAGGACCTTCCATCGCTTCATCTAGCCACAGCTGTAAGGGAAACTGAGCACATTTTGCCAGGGGTCCTGAAACTAAAGCCAGACAGAGTAAATTTGCCGACAGAGGGCTAAGATTAATTGCTGCTGCCCACTCTGCCAGCTCGTCGTAGTTCCAAGTTCCTGCAAAAGACCAAAGGGCAATAATACCTACCAGGAGCAGCAAATCTCCGACCCGCTTAGTCCAAAAAGCGTCTCTTGCCCCTGTTACCACTAACGGTTGGGCAAACCAAAAGCCCACAATCAAATATGTAGCGAGAGTCAGTAGCTCCAGAAAGACATAGCTGAAGAAGAGAGAATTACAGAAAGCTAGTCCACACAAGCCCGCTGCAAAAAAGCCCATCAGCGCATAGAATCTGCCCCATCCCCAATCCATTTCCATGTAGCCAATGGCATAAAACTGGGCGAGGATATTTAGCCCGGTAATTAGAACTAGGGCGCCCACGGTAATTGCCGAAATCTTGAGATCGAAAGAAATATATAAGCCCGCTGCGGTTAGCCATGGAAATCTAATTTCTCGAACTGGCTGCTGCCAAACTTCTTGCAATGCCAAAATGCTGTGGAGAAAAGCCAGGCTAGTCGCAACTAAATTAATATATCCTGCTGGTCTGGAGCCAGTTTTTTTGATAATTCCTGGCGACCAGGTTAATGCTAATACTGCCCCGACTAGTGCATAACAAGGAACTAGCCAGATACTCTCACTAAATATCTGAACCATAATAATTTGACTATTTGCCTGAAATAGAATGCATCGGTGTAAACAACAAAGTGATTGATGATTAACTACTAAGTCTAATTTCACTATAGACTAAAACCAATCCCCTGTACAATAGCATTTGCTTATGTCTATGTTTGTCAGTGAAAAATTGGAAACTAAAGATAGCAATGCGACGCGAAAGCTTTCTACGTACAATCTGGCTTGGTATTTGCCATAATCGATCTTGGCAGGCAAGATGGTAACACTTTTATCGATCTAAACCGTTGGAACTAGTTAATTGCTTTAACTTAAATTAGGGCATGCTAACTAATTTATCTTTGTTTGAGTCGATCGCTCAACCGTTGGAGGAGAATTTGTAGATGAAGATTTTAGTAACTGGAGTAGCAGGCTTTATCGGTTTCCATCTTGCCAAGCGACTGTTGTCGGAGGGAAACGAGGTATTAGGAGTTGACAATCTCAACGATTATTATGATGTCGAGCTGAAGCAGGCACGTTTAGAGCAGCTGCTACCCGATTCTAAATTTACTTTTGAATTTCTCGATCTTAGCGATCGCTCTGTGACAGCAAAGCTATTTAAAAACCCTGGTTTTGAAGTTGTTATTCATCTTGCTGCCCAGGCAGGAGTCAGATACTCTCTAGAAAATCCCCATGCCTATGTTGACAGTAATCTGGTCGGCTTTACCAATGTTTTAGAAGGCTGTCGTCATAGCAACATTCAGCACCTAATTTTTGCCTCCTCTAGCTCTGTTTATGGCAAAAATACCAAAGTTCCTTTTGCCGTAGAAGATCGGGTTGATACCCCCGTATCTCTGTATGCAGCAACTAAAAAAGCGAACGAATTAATGGCTTATGCCTACAGCCATCTGTATCAAATTCCCACCACAGGATTACGTTTCTTTACCGTCTATGGTCCTTGGGGTAGACCAGATATGGCTTATTACAAGTTCGTTAAGGCGATCGCTGAAGATCGGGCGATCGATGTTTACAATTATGGCAAAATGATGCGCGACTTTACCTATATTGACGATGTTGTTGAGGGCATAATTAAGCTGATTCCTCTGCGTGCGCGATCGCGTCCTCCCTATCAAATTTACAATTTCGGTAACAATAGTCCCGTTGAGCTACAGGAATTTATTGCCACAATTGAAAAACTAATGGGTAAATCTGCCCAAAAGAACTTTTTGCCGATGCAGCCTGGTGATGTGGTGGCTACCTATGCAGATATTGAAGAAGCGATCGCCAATCTGGACTTTAGACCAACTACTTCAATTGCTCAAGGACTGGCAAGCTTTGTTGATTGGTATCAGTCCTATTATGGTTGCGACCAGGTTATCAAAGATATTGTTGACACCGAATTGCCAACTGCAGTCTAAGACGTAGGTGTTTCTAAGCGATTTTTCTGGAGATTGGGGAATAGGGTAAAAATTTTAGGGCTTTTAACTTACAATCCCCAACAAGTAGAAATCTTAAAGCAGCCTAGTCATTTCATCATATTCAATCAGTAGCTGGTCGTTGCTGATATAAACTTCTTCCTGCTGAGGATTCCAGAGTAGCTCAAACTTAATTACGGCATTCTCCTCTATTTTTCTGAGCTTAATTAGTTCTGCTGCTAGCTGTTTTTTCGTGCTTATTGTTTTGAATAGGGGCGTAGCATGAGCTGTACAGAAAATTAGAGTGACGACAACATAGCTATAGCTTCTTTCATAGCCTTGTTTGCTGCTAACATTGCGATTGTAGTTGATTAAGCCTTGCTTCCCGCCATTAAACTTATGACGTTCTTGCTCAGAAATTTGATCGAATTCTGGTCTGACCTGATTGAGGGGTAAAGTTGCTGAACTATGGCTAATATGAGTCCAGTGTGCCTGTTCGATTAAGACATCTATAGTTTGATGCATCAATTCGACAATGTGATCCTCTACCTGCAGGTTGACAGCAGAGCTGACCTGACTCAATTCTTTTCTTAGCTCGCGTGCGGGTGGAGAGAAGGCTATTTGTAGCTTGGAGACAGTTGCTTTTTTTAAGTCTGATGTCTGTGGTGAACCATAAAAATCAGTATCGATCGGCTTTGCTGCATCTGATTTAGATTTGCTCACCAAATTATTGCCTGCACCCTCAGGTTTGATTAGCAGCATTTTATAAAACAAAAACAGAGGGTAAAAAATACCCAAAGGCACAAAAAATAAGATAAAGAAAGCTAGGGAAATTGTTCTCCACAATTTATTTTTAGGTTCCCTATTGTCTTCTTCAGCGTTACCTGAATCTTCTGCTTGTGCCAGTATTAGGCTGGTTTCAGAAAGTTCGACTGTCGATGCCGAGGGGACTAATGGTGGATCATTGACAACTGAGATGAGATTTGGGTTGTCGATCGCAATTGTTTCTGGCTTTACCTGTCCAGAAGCTTGAGCTTCTCCCAAAGACGGATTTAAACCATGGGTTGCAACAGTAGCTAACAGAGCAGCACCAAAAAGATGAGAGTTAGCAAAATTAATAGTTTTAAATTTAGACACTCTGAACTATATTTTATAGGAGAATAATTTATGTTGTTTCTAATATTACTTGATTTGCCTGCATTTTATTAACAGTTATGATAAGCATCTAGCGATCATAACTATTGTTTGATTCTCTTTTTATAATTGAAGTCATTTAGTCAAAACTAGTATATTAACTACTTTTAGAAAGAGTAGGATCAACTGCATTCAAAATCTCAAATCCCGCTGAGTGTAAAGCTAAATCCTTCGAAGAGTAGTTTAAAAGTTAGTAATAGCAATTCTTCTCGCTCAACGGGCGATCGCCAAATACGGATAGTTCTAGTCAGCGCATTTTGACTTAGTTACTGGGGAGAATAGCTACTCAGAAATTATTTTTGCCCCGAGAGAATCAATCTCAAGAGACTGAACCTGAGACTCAATACCCAAATTTTTCCAGGCTAACTTCATTCCTGCAATTACCTGAGCTGACTGCTGAGAATTCGTCAAGGCTAAGAGGGTAGGACCTGCACCGCTAATTACCATCCCGTAAGCCCCCGCTGCGATCGCAGCCTGCTTAACCTGCTGATAGCCACGAATTAGGGTACGACGATAGGGCTGGTGTATTTTGTCAGCTAGAGCCGTTCTTAGCCACTCCGTATTATTTGTGCCCAAGGCTCTCACTAATAATCCCATCCGTGAGATGTTAAAGACTGCATCCTGACGACTGTAGGCTGTAGGCAGTACTCCGCGAGCTTCTTTGGTTGAGAGTTCAAAATTAGGAATAGCAATGACGGGAACAATATCTTGGTGCCAGGGAATATCGCAAATCTGCCACGTTCCCTGCTCCTCAACTGAGAGTAAACAGTTGCCGAGTAATGCGGGGACAACATTATCAGGATGACCCTCGATCGCGATCGCCATTGTCATGATTTCTGCTTGGCTGAGAGGATTGCCTGCTAGACTATTACCGCCTAATAATCCGCCCACAATTGCGGTGGCAGAGCTACCTAGACCCCGAGCTAGAGGCACGCCGAGCCTGATATTGATGGCTAAATTAGGAGGTTGGCGATCGATATGTTTATAAAACTGGATCAAAGAACGATAGATTAGATTACTGTCCCCCAAACCAACTTTATGGGCTTCTTTGCCCTCGACGGTTATTTTTAACTTGGTATCGGTATCAACTACGGCAAATTGAAACTCATTTGCTAGGGTTAAAGCTGCACCAAGACAGTCAAAACCGACTCCAATATTAGCTGTAGTACCTGGAACACTAACGGTAACTCTGTTCATGTTATACCCTTGATCTGAACTCGCCTCGTTTCGAGTTTACTAGTTTTGTCGCTAACTAATGAAATTTGATCGCCAGAGTCTCAAACACAACTGCTATATCTCAGTACTAGATCGCTATATTCTCGGTCAACTGGGCTGGTTTTTTCTGTTTTCTGTGAGTTTGCTGACTGCCTTGGGAGTAGCAATTGGCACAGTCTCGGAGCTAGCCTACAAAGTAAGCGAATACCAGCTGCCGATGACCGTGGCGCTGCTAATCTTTAGCTATAAAATTCCTGAATATGCTGCCTATGCTTTACCAATCTCAATCCTCTTGACAGGTCTGATTGTTTATGGTCGCCTGCACAGCGATCGCGAATTAACTGCCCTGTTTAGTTTTGGAGTTACTTTGTATCGACTAGTTTTGCCCGCCATTCTGTTTAGTTTGGTGGTGACACTAATTACTTTTCTTCTCAATGAATTAATTGTCCCCAGCGCCAACTATCACGCAAATCTAGTCCAAAATCCCTACATTGCCAAGACAGAATTAAATCTTCAGAAGCAAGATATTTACTATGCTGAATATCAGTCAAACCCTGACAGTACTAAAAAGCTGAGTCAAATCTACTTTGCTGAACAATATCAACAGCCCAATCTGCTGGGAGTCACCATCATCAGTTTTGGACAGCAGCAGATACGGCAAATCATTACCGCTCAATCTGCTCGCTGGAATGCTCAACAGCAGGTCTGGAATTTATTTCAAGGGACGCTTAATCGTTTTGAGGCGCAGACTGAAAGCCAGATAATCAAGGACTTTACACATCTGGATTTACCGCTATCGGCAAAGATCTTTGAAATAGTGAGCAAAGAACGTAGCCCTGAAGATATGAATATTCGCCAGGCAAAAGAATATGTCAGCCTGATCGAAGACAGTGGCGAACCAGTCTATATTGCCAAATTTCTGGTGCGAATCCAGCAAAAATATGCCTTTCCTTTTATCTGCGTTATTTTTATGCTGATTGGTTCGGCATTAGGGGCAAAATATTCCCAACTAGATCGAGCTAAAAGCTTTGCTCTCTGTGTTGTGCTGGTGTTTAGTTATTATTGTCTGGGGTTTGCGATCGGCTCTTTAGGTATTACAGGGGTGATTTCTCCCTGGTGGTCTGCCTGGCTACCAAATTTGATTGGCTTGGGAATCGGCAGCTATCTGTTAGTAACGAACGGCTAAGGCAAAGCCCTCTACTTTGGCCAGGTAAAGTAAAAGGTTGCTCCCTCTTCTAATGCGGATTCGACCCAAATTTTGCCACCTTGACCTTCAACAATCTTTTTAACAATCGATAAGCCAATGCCAGTACTTTCAAAGGTATCTCTTGCCTGTAGAGTCTGAAAAATAGTAAAAATGCGCTCGTGATACTGAGGATCGATACCCAGACCATTATCCGCAACGCCAAACTGATAGAAATGATTCTGTTCGGCAACGGAGATGATAACCTTGCCGTGGGAATGGGGATGATATTTTATGGCATTATCAATCAGGTTGGAAAATACCTGCTGTAATAAAATTGCCTTGGTTTTGAAGGTTGGCAACTCAGCAGGTAGGATAATCTCAAAATCTGACGGTAGGCTCAAAAGTGTGATCGCCTCTTGAACTAAACTACTGGTATTGACAACGGTTTTGGGAATATTTTTTTTGCCCACGCGTGAATAGTTCAGTAAACCCTGAATTAAGCCCTCCATGCGTTCCACCCGAGACTGCATAAGCTGCAGTTGCCTTTGACTTTCAGCGGGAATTTGTCCGTCTAAATCTTCGCTGAGCCAGACTGCTAAATTAGCGATCGCCCTTAAAGGCGCTTTGAGATCGTGGGACGTAACGTAGGCAAATCGATCTAGCTCTTTATTCTGTTTTGTCAGCAAAGAAGTTGCTTTTAGTAATTTCTGGTTGGTCAACTCTAACTCTTGGGCTTTTTCTTTGAGAGAGTTTTCCGCCTGTTTCCTGATGCTCAGCTCAGTGCGGATACTGCTAACTAGCTCTGACTGTTGAATAGCGATCGCCATTTGTACGGCTAGCTTATCTAGGAGATCTATTTCATCCTGTTGCCAAATACGAGTACCGCTGCATTGGTGAGCAATCAACAATCCCCAGAGTGTCGATTCGGGAGAGGAGGGGGAGGGCGCAAGCAGCAGCGGACAGACGATATGAGCCTTAACTTCAAACTGCTCTAGTAGCTCAATATGGCAGCTAGATAATCCCGCCTGATGAATATCGTTAACTGCTAGATTCTTGCCTTTTTCATACCGGACTGCGCCTCGATTTCGAAAGCAGGTATCAACAATATTTTGTCCTAAAGATTTTGTCCAGCCAGGATTAATCGACTCGGCGAGAATATCACCGCTCAGATCGGGGGCAAAACGATAGATGACAACGCGATCGCAGTCTAGTAACAGCTGTACTTCTCGAACTGCAGTATTCAGAATTTCTGAGAGGTTAAAGGACTTACGAATACGTAGAGCCGTTTCCGCAATTAATCGCTGCTGCTGAAAACTTTTTTGAAGCAGCAGTTTGAGTCGATTCTGCTGCAAAATATTGGTTACGGAACTATTTAAAATTTTGGCTGTCAGCTGTCCTTTGACCAAATAATCCTTAACGCCACTTTTCATTGCTTCTACTGCAACTACTTCGTTGCCCTGTCCCGTCAACATGACAATCAGCGGCATTTGCTGTACCTGAAGTTCTAACTCTTCGAGAAACTCCAGACCATTGCAGTCAGGAAGCAGATAGTCAAGCAAAATTAAGTCTGGTTGAACCGAGGTAAGCTGTTCTAAAGCCTCTTGCCCAGATTCTGCTTCGATAATTTGATAGCTAGCGATTAATTCTCGAGCCAAAAAGCGACGATACATTTCACGATCTTCAGCGGAATCGTCAATGATCAAAATTGTATATTCTTGACTACTCATGAATGATTACAAACGGTTGACAAGTCTAGATTAAATTTGAGGGCAATACGACTCAATATCTCCTGTTCTTCTAAAGTAATATTGCCATTAGAAACTGCAATATCGTAACATCGACTCAGAGTCAGAGGTGCGAACTCAGGCATTAGTTTGTCTAACAATACAGAGAGGTCTTGTGACTGCCTGAGGTTTTCCGCAATAGTTTCGATTGAATCTGGCGATATTGCTTTGACTTGGGGTAATATTTCTGACCAATTTTGATCAGGATAACTAATTTGCACCATCTGTGCCAAAATGCGATCGACGACTTGAGACTGTTCTAAAGCTGTCTGCCAGTCTGACTCAGTATCCTGCTGCATGAATGTGAGACTGGTGTCGGCATTTTGGCACAGATGGTGCAAATTAGTTATCCTGATCAAAATTGGTCAGAAATATTACCCC
>JBCBEA010000057.1:0-12379 GCA_038529195.1 Cyanobacteria bacterium J06600_6 | reverse complement strand
AAATTAGCTATCGAAATAGCTTAAACTATCCCAAACATAAATCTTGCCGCCTCAATCCATAGACAAAATAGTTCAATGTTGCCTTTATTGACCTAACTTTGTGAGATTTCAAAAGCTAAGAGCTGCGAACTATTAGCCTTTAAACGAAGCTTCTTGGTGAGCATTCCCTTGCGCCTGTCGGCGACGCGGGGTCTCACCGCTAATCCACATTAGGCGTACATTATAAGTAATTAGAAATTAACCAATGAATCAAGCTTCTCTTGCATCTGTAAACAGCTACCGTTGGCAGGACATTCGTCTGATTGCCACAGATATGGATGGTACCTTAACCCAGTCAGAAAAGTTTGATGCCAAGCTGCTGCAGATTTTAACTCGATTAGCTGCAGCAAAAGTTGACGTTTTAATTACCACTGGCAGGTCGGCAGGATGGGTACAGGCGATTTCTACCTATTTACCGACTGTGGGCGCAATGGCAGAAAATGGAGGATTGATTTATTGGCATCAAGACTCTCATCCTCGCTTAATCGGTGAGCTAGATATTACGGAACATCGTTCCGAGCTAGCTAAAGTCTTTGGATTGCTTAAGCAGAAATTTCCCCAGCTTCAAGAATCTGCTGATAACCCATTTCGCCTTACCGACTGGACGTTTGAAGTAGCCAACTTAAACCCAGAGTCATTAGAACAAATAGCTAGTTTATGTCAGGGGCAAGGATATGGTTTTACCTACAGCACAATTCAGTGTCATATCAAGCCCCTGGAGCAAGATAAAGCTTACGGTTTAAAGCAGGTAATTCCTCAATATTTTCCTGACCTAAAGCCAACGGAGATTGTAACTATTGGCGATAGTCCTAATGATGAATCTATGTTTAATCAAGAAATCTTTCCCCTTTCAACGGGAGTTGCCAATGTCGTCAAATATCGCGATCGCTTGAAGTATCTACCCGCCTATGTAACAAGTAAATCCGAGGGCGCAGGGTTTTATGAGCTAGCGGAGCTGATTTTAGCAGCTCAAGGTTAATCTCGAATCAGTCTAAGTTATCCAAATTGATAGTGCTTTTTAACAGGCTGAATGACTTTCCAAGTGCAGGACATTCCTGCGGGAAATGTAACCAAGTCTCCTTGTCCCATCTTCACGGCGGAAGCGCCTGTGGGTGTAACGACTACTTCTCCCTCAAGAAAGTAGCAAGTTTCCGCCTCGTCATAGATCCAGGGGAATTCTGACGCTTCTTTTGTCCAAATCGACCAGTTGAATACATCAAGTTTGTCTAATTGTTCTCTGTTTGGTTGAGATATGACGGAAATTGCTTTGGTTTGAGAAGTCATGGTTTTTCCGAGGGAGATGATACTAAAATTATTATTAAGACATAATATTACATTCAAACGCTGCTAGTATTTTCGCGCTGATGTATTTAAGTTTAGAGCGCCTTGCTATACTGAGCAGCATCAATTTTAATTCAACCCTAATTTAGCTAAAATATGCAGCCTACCGACCAAAGTAAGTTCACAGAACAAGCCTGGGATGCGATCGTAAAATCTCAAGAAGTTGCCAAATCATTTCAGAATCAGAACTTAGAGGTAGAGCATTTAGTTTTGGCAGCGATCGCTCAAGAAGGATTAGCCGTTGCTATTTTAGATAAGGCAAATGTAGATACTCCCAGGCTGGCACAGCAGCTAGAGATGTTTACTAAGCGTCAGCCACGGATTGGCTCATCTCAACTATATTTAGGACCAAGCTTAGATCGGATGCTGGATCGGGCGGAAGATGCCCGCGTTAGCTGGGACGATAGTTTTATTTCGATCGAGCATATGCTGATGGGATTTGCTGAAGACAAGCGGATTGGCAAAAAATCTCTCCTCAGTTTTGGTGTTAATGCCGACAGTTTGGAACTGACAATTAAGTCGATTAGAGGTTCGCAAAAAGTCACAAAGCAGAATCAAGAGGAACAGTACCAGGCTCTAGAAAAATATGGACAGGATTTAACTGAACAGGCGCGGGCAGGTAAGTTAGACCCAGTAATTGGTCGTGATGAAGAAGTACGGCGGGTAATTCAGGTGCTTTCGCGTCGGCAGAAAAATAACCCCGTGTTGATTGGTGAACCTGGAGTCGGTAAAACGGCGATCGCCGAAGGGTTAGCCCAGCGGATTGTCAACGGTGATGTTCCAGAATCGCTGAAAGAACGTCAGCTAGTATCTTTAGATATGGGTAGCCTGATTGCAGGGGCAAAGTATCGCGGTGAGTTTGAAGAGCGTCTGAGAGCCGTATTAAAGGAAGTTACGGAGTCTAGCGGACAGATTGTTCTCTTTATTGATGAAGTACATACGGTTGTGGGTGCAGGGGCAAAAGAAGGCTCTGGCTCAATGGATGCCGGTAATCTACTTAAGCCGATGTTAGCCAGAGGAGAACTCCGCTGTATTGGGGCAACTACCTTAGACGAGTATCGTAAAAATATTGAGAAAGACCCTGCTTTGGAGAGACGCTTTCAGCAGGTATACGTCAAACAGCCTAGCGTTGAGGACACTATCTCGATTCTGCGGGGGTTAAAGGAAAGATATGAGGTACATCACGGTGTAACCATTACCGATTCAGCTTTAGTAGCAGCAGCAACCTTATCTCAGCGTTATATTACCGATCGCTTTTTACCCGATAAGGCGATCGACCTAATTGATGAGGCAGCAGCTAAGTTGAAAATGGAGATTACTTCTAAACCGACGGAGTTAGAAGATATTGACCGTCGGATGATGCAGCTAGAAATGGAAAAAGTATCTCTGACAGGGGAAGGACAGCGATCGGGCATGACGGCGATCGATCGCGGTTCAAAAGAAAGATTAGGTAAAATTACGGCAGAGATTGAAGCTTTAAAAGACAAGCAGAAAGGTTTAACTGCTCAATGGCAATCAGAAAAGGGTTTGCTAGATGAAATTAATGCTCTCAAGGAAGAAGAAGAGAAGACTCGTCTAGAGCTGGATAAGGCAGAAAGAGCTTTCGATCATGAAAAGGCAGCCTTGCTTAAGTACGGCAAACTAGAAACTTTGCAGCGCGACTTAGAAGCTCAGGAAACTAAACTAATCGACCTGCAGTCTACCGAAACTGCTTTATTGAGAGAGCAGGTATCCGAATCTGACATTGCGGAAATTGTCGCCAACTGGACGGGAGTGCCGATTAATCGTCTGCTGGAGTCAGAAAAACAAAAGTTACTGCAGCTAGAAGGGCATCTGCATCAGCGAGTTATCGGGCAGCAAGAACCCGTAGCTGCAGTATCCGCAGCTATTCGCATGGCAAGAGCAGGAATGAGCGATCCCAGCCGTCCAATTGGTTCATTTCTCTTTATGGGACCTACAGGAGTCGGTAAAACGGAATTAGCCAGAGCTTTAGCCTCATTTCTCTTCGATAGTGAAGAGGCAATGGTACGAATTGACATGTCTGAATATATGGAGAAACACGCTGTCTCACGTTTAGTTGGTGCGCCTCCAGGATATGTTGGTTTTGAAGAAGGGGGTCAGCTAACAGAAGCTGTGCGTCGTCGTCCTTACTGTGTGGTTTTGCTCGATGAAGTAGAAAAGGCTCATAAAGATGTCTTTAATATCTTGCTTCAGGTACTTGATGATGGCAGAATTACTGACTCTCAGGGACGAATGGTCGATTTTCGCAATGCGATTATTGTTATGACTAGCAATATTGGTAGCGAACACATTCTTAACGTTAAGGGAGAAGATGGAGACTACGACAAGATTCAAAATCAGGTAACTCAAGCTCTTAGAGGTCACTTTCGCCCTGAATTCCTCAATCGAATTGACGATTTAATTATCTTTCATGGCTTGAAAAAGTCGGAACTGAAAGAGATTGTGACGATCCAAATCAAGGGTATTCAACGTCTGTTGAAAGATCAGAAAATAGAAATAGAGCTAACTCCCGCTGCCCAAGATCGCATTGTCACCGTCGGCTACGATCCTGCCTATGGAGCACGTCCACTCAAGCGGGCAATCCGCAGAGAATTACAAAATCCGATCGCGACGATGATTCTCGACAGTACTTTTACTGCTGGCGATAAAATTATTGTTGATTGCGTAGATGACAAATTAGTCTTTAACAAAGAAGCGGAAGCTGTTGCTAAACCTCTGAAATTAGATGTTGCCAAACCTTTGGAACTTGGGAAGCCGACAAAAGAGAAAAAAACAGCTAAAAAGCCAGGAGAAAGTAAAAAAACATCTGAGCCCAAGTCGGAAGATCAGCCACAGGTAGTATCTTCGGAAACATAAGCGTGTTTACAGCTTGTTAGAAAAATTGAGAGGGAATTTTACTGGGTTTTTAAGCTACGTTTACTAGACTAGGGTCCCTCTGGAGCCGGATATTGTTGGATTGATTCGGGTTCAATCGGCAAACTTGCTCTACCCAATTTTTCTAAATTAAGCTCCCATTTAGGAGGAATGCTAGTGGAATTATATCTATAGCTAGCCAAGCACTGATCTTTCTGATTGAAAATATTTAGACTATAGCCATGTTTTCTGGCGACAGTTCCAAACTGATTAACAAAGCGGTAGCGCCCAAAATAGTCTAAAAGCCCCCATAGTCGCCAATTGACAATGAGATTGATCTGCTGTTTTTGTGGATAGGTTAGCCAATTTTGGACTAGCTTTCCGCCAAAAGGATCAAACTGTAATGCAGCCCACCAAAAGCTAGATTGAGTTAAATCAGGAGGAGTTTCTGCCGAAGCAATTAAATATGGCTGCTCGGTTATATTGTCTGTCGGAATAGTTTTACTTGGTGCTAAAGACTGGCTGTCAATTTGATGGCAGTTGATATTAGCATTGTCTAAAGTTTCTGCAGCGATCGCCGAGCTAGTGGAGGACATTGCTCCTAGGGTATAGCAGTTAATTAAGATTATCGATAGCCCAGTGTTAATAACTGCTGCACCATAGATATTCATAGGTAATATAGTTAATAATATTTCTTAGCTGATTAAAATTAGCGTCAAATAGCAAAATATAATCCAGAAATAAGCAATAAAATTCAAGTGAAAAAGTGCTTGAAGACTAGTAATTATTATAAAATAGTACTTTGAACTGCAGAATTAAGCCATAGTCATGATTGACGATAAAGTGAAATTAAGTTGGTTGAAATATAGGTAAAAATACGCTCTATTTTATTAATTAATTGAGCCAAAACAAAATAATCAATCAGATCATAACCGATGAATTGCGATTAGTCCCTCAATTCCAGCTAATCTGAAGATTGACTGCCATTTTCTCCTGCTCTTAAAACAGGTAATAAGGTCATTAAGTTCCCTAAACCCGTCTAAAATAATACTGAGTTAATCGTCACCTGTTTGAATTGGCAACTGCACGATAATATTTGTACCTTGATCAACCTGACTTTCAACCGAGATCTTACCTTGATAGAGATCAACTGATTTTTTAACAATTGATAGTCCTAAGCCTGTCCCTGGAATAGAGCTAACATTATTGGCTCGATAAAAAGATTCAAATAAATGTTTTTGTGATTCTAGGGGAATCCCGATTCCGCGATCGCGAACTTGAATCTGAATTGTTGCGGGATCTTTCCTTTGTTCGACTATTAAATCTATCGTCGAACCAGTCGGTGAGTATTTTAAGGCATTAGAAAGTAAGTTATTTAAAATATGACTTAAGGTTGTGCGATCTAAGTTAACGATTTGGTTCGCATTTTTATAATTGTAATTTACTTGTCTATCGGCATAGATAGAGCTTAACTTTTGGATTATTTGACTGCAGAAAACTTCTAATTCAATTGGCTCTAACTTGAGAACTTGTTTTTCTGACTCGGTTCTGCTCAAAATTAAAATATCTTCTAACAAAGAGTTCATCGCTACCGCAGCATCTTGAATTGACTGCAAATAAAATTCCTGGTTAGCACTCGTATGACTATTATCACGAAGATTCTGTACGCACAATAAAATACTACTCAAGGGATTACGAAATTCATGAGAAGCCATGGAAATAAACCCTGACTTTAATTCTTTTAATTCCTTTTCGCGAGCCAGAGATTTCCTAATTTCTGCTTCAGCCTGTTTTCGCGCCGTAATATCTCTGCCAATATAAACACAGTTAAAAAAGTTTTTTACTTCAGTTGGTGCAATAAAACAGTCAAATTCAATTTGAATTGTTTTTGATCGCTTATCTGTAAAGCCTACTTCGATTTTACTAACGTCTTCTTGTGAATTTAAGAGGGAATTATATATTTGCTGGTGATCGTAACTAGAATCGGCAATCAAATCATCTATTGACTGATTAATTAAGTCCGATTTCTTCTGTCCGAATAGCTCGGTAGCTGATCTATTTACTCGTTCGATAATTCCGTTAGGAGAAGTAATCAACAAAATATCCTGCATTGAGGCAATAATTTTGTTGGTGCAGTACTCAAATCTTTGTAGCTGACTCAGACTAATTTCAAACTCATTGAGACGCTGTACTGATAGCTGTTGCAGTAAAGTAGATTCAGTGACATCTGACAAAAAAACGAGGATATACCGTTCAATCTTTTTGATTACCAAATTGAAATACAGTAGTTCTCCATCTTGCTGATGACGCAGAATAGACTCAAGGGTAAAACTTTTCTGTTGTCCCGATAATATTTCTTGGCAAGTCGCTTCTAAACCGACCATTTCGGGTAAACAGTCTCGAATATCCTGCTTGGCGATAGCTTCTTCGGCTAAATATTTTTGAACCTTAGCTGAAAACTGAACTATTTTATAATTGCGATCGCAAACTATGTATTCCTGATGATGAGCAACGGTTATTAAGTCCACAATGTGATAATAATTTATTTAATTGATCAATATAAAGAGATTTCAATTAATTCTTTGCGTTTCCAAACTACTTTAATTTGGAAATAGAAATAAAAATAGACGTTAGTAAATGTGTAATGAGATTAATACTTTCGATATTTTTTAAAAGTAAATCTGGATTCAAAAAGCTTATAGCAAGTAGCCGTTTGTAATCTATTACTTAGTAACCAACGACCAAAAATAATAGTGATGTTAAAGTAATAAATTTCATAAAGAAGCGACCACCACTATGATGTTATCAAGTAGAGATCGCTTCTAAAATACAGTTAATCTGGTCAAAAGGTGAGTCAGTTTAACGGTAACGTTTTTTGCGACGCGCGATCGCTTTACGCTTGCGCTTTTCAATTGGTGTCTCGTAGTGACGACGACGTTTAATATCGGCAAAGATACCTGCTTTTGACACTTGACGTTTAAAACGGCGCAGTGCAGATTCTATGTTTTCGTTTTGTCCAACAACCACTTGGGTCATTAAAAATCATCCTCCTAGATTAATTACAACGGTAAGAATTTTATCTATTCTCAACCAGCCTTATATTATAGCTGTACAGCAAATAAACTTACATTATGATGTTAAATACGATCTACTGCAAATAATTATTATTTGGCATCTTTGGTATTCTACAGTTCAGTATAGACTAATTACCCAAACCAATCTAATTCCCCTCAAATATTTAAGATGTATCTTTAATGTAAGAAGTGGCGTGTACCGCTTAACACCATGACAATGCCTAGCTCGTTAGCAGCAGCGATCGAATCTTTGTCTCGAATTGAACCTCCAGGCTGGATAATAGCCTTAATTCCCGCAGCAGCAGCAGTACGTACCGAATCATCAAAGGGGAAAAAACCATCGCTAGCTAATACACCCCCTGTCGCTTTTTCTCCCGCTTGTTCTAGGGCAATTTTTACCGAGCCGACTCGATTCATTTGTCCCGCACCAATACCCAGCGTCGTACGATCACGACTAACTAAAATCGCGTTAGACTTAACGTGCTTGACTAATTTTTGAGCGAACAGCATTTCCGCAATTTGACCATCTGTTGGCTGCTTTTCTGTGACTATCTGCCAGTCATCAGGGTTTTCAACCCGATCGTCACTAGCCTGAACTAAAAATCCGCCAGCGATCGCTTTAATCGTTTCTTTTTGACCCGTTGCCAAATCTGGCAGTAATAGAATTCTCAATTTGGATTTAGCCTGTAAAATTTCTTGGGCTGCGCGATCGCATCCTGGGGCAACTACGCACTCTAGAAAAGTCTTGGTCAAAGCCTCCGCTGTAGCTGCATCAATTGTCTGATTTAAAGCGACAATCCCCCCAAATGCCGACACATTGTCCGCGTTAAATGCCTTTTCATAGGCTTCGGCTAAGGTGCTGCCTACTGCTGCACCGCAGGGATTAGTATGCTTTAAGACTGCTGCAGCTGGTTCTGAGGGGTCAAATTCAGTAATGATTCGCCGTGCTGCTTCTAAATCGACCAAATTGTTATAGCTAAGTTCTTTACCCTGAAGTTTAGTCGCTGCTGCCCACCCAGATGCTGCCGAGCCGGTTTGATACCAGGCTGCAGGCTGGTGAGGGTTTTCTCCATAGCGTAAAGACTGTACCTTGCTACCAGAGATACCGTAACTATCTCCTAGAGCGTCTATTTGATTGAGATTAGCAAAATAGTTGGAAATAGCGCGATCGTAACTATTGGTATGGGCAAAAGCTGCCCCCGCCATCTGCTGACGAAATTCGAGAGAAACTTCTCCCTGAGACTGTTCACATTCGGCTATGTACTGTTCGTATTGATCGGGACTACATAAAATAGTTAGATACTTATAGTTTTTAGCAGCAGCGCGAATCATTGTCGGACCACCAATGTCAATCTTTTCGATCGCTTGGGGAACAGTGACGTTTGGTTGGGCGATCGTTTGTTCAAAAGGATAAAGATTTACCACCACTAGGTTTAAAGGACGAATATCGTTAGCCTCTAATTCGGCAATATCTTCTGGCAAATCCTGACGTGCCAGAATACCACCGTGAATACGAGGATGTAACGTCTTAACTCGACCGCCTAAAATTTCTGGAGAACCGGTATAATCGCTGACCTTCGTTACGGAAATTCCAGCATCCTGTAGAGTTTTGGCTGTACCGCCACTGCTGACGATTTCAAAATCATAATCGACCAATTTACGGGCTAATTCAACAATTCCAGTTTTATCAGAAACGCTTAAAAGTGCTAGACGGCTCATAGATTACTTTTGCTTCAAACGATAGGCAATACTCACCTTATGATATTTTCGAGAATGAAAGCAATTATTTTATAGTCGTTTTTAGTTGAATAGACTTCGTTTCTAATTAACGAGTTCGTAGCTCTAAGCTGCAAGCTTTAGGCTCTAGGCTTTTAGTTTAATTGTGTGTGTAGCATGATTATTGAATAAAGTGCGTCAACTTGATTTGATACTTCAGCGAAGTTTTTTTCAATTCTTAATGCCTTAATTTATCCAATTAATCTTTCATCTCTTGACAGGAATGTTTTGGTTGCCAGAGATATTTGCTCAAGTCAATCTTACCGTTGGGCTTAAATTCTACTCCTTCTTCCTCCAGTAAAACCTTTTGTAGGTAATCGCCCCCCTGACGCTTAAAAGAATAGGATATTTCGCCTTTGGCATTAATCACTCGATGCCAGGGAATATCATCGGCTATCTGAACCCGAAACAAAGCATAGCCCACTAAGCGAGCCTTGCCATAAAGTCCTGCTAAATCGGCTATCTGTCCATAGGTAGCCACGTGACCAAAAGGAATCTGACGTACGGTAGTATAAATGCGATCGTAGTTAGACAATTGAAATATTAATGAAATATTGAAATATTAACGGATAGCTAATTATCAATCTTATTGCTAACTAAAATCCATTCAGCTAAATTCAAATCTTCGGCTCGACACTGGGGGTTTAAGCCCAGCTCCTCCAAAACTACAGTCAGTTCTTTGAGGTCGATTAAACTTTTTAAATTGTTGCGCAGCATCTTGCGACGACTAGAAAAACCAAGCTTGATTAATGTTTCTAAGCGTTTAGGATTATTTGCTCCCGCCTCTAGTTTTCGTGGACGTAGGCGAACTACTACCGAGTCTACTTTTGGTCGAGGATAAAAAGATTTTGCAGGCACCTCACAAATCAGCTCGCAGTCAGCTAGATACTGCACGCGGATTGATAATGCACCATAGGCTTTGGTTCCTGGGGTAGCTACTAAACGATCGCCTACTTCTTTCTGCACTAGCAGCACAATTGAATCATATTGATGTTGGGCAGGAGCAGCAATTTTTCCCAGTAGCTTGGCAATGATTGGTCCTGTAATATTGTAAGGAATATTAGCAACCACTTTATTGGGATTTTGAAAGCGGGGAAAATCAGCTAGATAAGGGAATAAATCTGATTTTAAAAAATCATTTTGAATTAAAAGAAAGTTATCACGATCGCCATAGTTTTGCACTAATCTTTTACAAAGGTCTCGATCTATTTCCACTGCTACTAAGGCAGAAACCGCAGACAGCAGTCTAGTGGTCAAGTTGCCCGTACCTGGTCCTATTTCCAAAACGCGATCGCTCTGGTCTAATTCAGCAGCAATCATAATGCGATCAAGGACAGTTTCGTCTTTTAACCAATGCTGCCCAAACTGTTTGCGGGGTCGAAAGCTGGAGCGTTTTTTAGTCGAGGTCATTTAAAAAGAAGTAGGTAAAGAATAAGTCAGGACTTTCTAGGCTGTGTCCGTACAAAACTTAGATTAACTAAACACAACTGTTTTATTTTTGTAAACGAGGACACGGTTTTGCAAATGGAGTCGAACGGCACGCGATAACACCAATCTTTCTAAATCTTTACCCTTACGAATCAAATCTTTCACCGTATCCTGATGATTTACTCGTACCACTTCTTGTTCAATAATTGGACCTTCATCAAGATCTTGCGTGACGTAATGAGCCGTTGCACCAATAATTTTTACCCCTCTGGCATGAGCACGATGATAGGGTTTAGCCCCAGGAAAAGCTGGTAAAAATGAATGATGAATATTAATAATATTGGGAAATTTATTAATTAAATCTGGACTGAGAATCTGCATATATTTAGCTAAAACAACAAGATCTATCTCATACTTTTCTAATAGTTCTAGCTGTTTAGCCTCTTGCTCACTCTTATTCTCTTGAGTAATTGGTAAATGATAAAAGTCGAGGTTAAATTTCTTAGAGATTCCTTCCAAATGAGGATGATTACTAATCACCAACGCAATATTTCCTGGTAATTCGTGGGCCTGATGTCGCCACAGCAGATCCCAAAGGCAATGATCCTGTTTTGTTACCCAAATAGCAATTTTGGGCTGAGTATCCGAGAAGTGTAGCTGCCAGGTAGCGTTGAGGGGTTTAGCGATCGCCGAAAACGCAGTAGAGATCGCTTCACGGGGTAAATTAAAGCCTTGTAGTTGCCATTCAATGCGAATCAGGAATAAACTTGTAGCGCAATCTGTATGCTGATCGGCATGAATAATATTGCCTCCGTTAGCATAAATAAAGTTGGCTATTTTTGCCACTAGTCCTGGGCTATCGGGACAAGAAATTAATAAGGTTGCAGTAGACTCATTCATACAGGCGAAATAAGTAATGTTCGATCGTCGAGATTACAATAATACTTGTGCAAGCGCGGAGAAACAGAGCATAGCAGATTACTAGCGGAAACTCTAGTTTTAAATCGTTAAACTAAATTTGACACCTTAATTATGGGCAAACTATAAAATATGTAGCCAGCTATATGATTTAGATTAATATATTTGACTAAACTTATGTCTTACCAACCAGATTTATACGTTTAAACCTTCTATTTTAAAACTTACAAAACTTATAGCCAGCAGATCTTTAGTCAGTTTTTAACTACTTTTAAGGAAAGTAGCAAATCTTCTTTCTTTTTCAGGTTAAATCATCCAGCAGTATTCAGTTAAAACTTCTAACTAAGTATGAACAGCCAAGATAAGCCGATTGATGGAAATGATAATCTCGACGAATCACAATCGAACTCTAATTCTACTGAGCAAGAAAAGAATGTAGTAGATTTATGGACTAATAGTGATGAAGATACCGAGATTGTGACCGAATTTATTTCGGCAGAAACCGCTGTCCAAAATGATAAAGAAGCGATCGCCGAAGTTATCGCTGCGGATGATCGAGCTAAATCCTCCAATGATATAGATGATGTTTTAGATCTAGATAATTGGGATTTTCGTAATGTAGATTCCAGCGAACTAGAATCTGAATCAGACCCAGTCTCTGTAGATGAAGCTGAAATAGAAGTAGACGAAATTGTTTTAGAACCAGAAATTGAATCGAAAATAGAGGAAATCAGCCAGGATGACAGCTCTGAATTTGCTCAGGCAGAAATTGAAGCAGATGATAGTTTTGTCGGCTTGGAAACTGCATCTTCTGAATTAGATTTAGAAGTAGATCCAGAACCAATTTCAGCAGCGAGTCTAGAAGAGATAGACGAGCAAATTCTGATTTCAGATAATTTTGACATGCTGATAGATAGTCAGGAGCCTGA
>JBCBEA010000056.1:0-12412 GCA_038529195.1 Cyanobacteria bacterium J06600_6 | reverse complement strand
TGTTAGAACCGTCATAAAAAGGCTGTCATTAGCTATAAATCAAGCCAGAACTTGCTGGATCGTAAGGGCAGAAAAATAAAAAAGCTGATAATGATCTTTTCTGTATATTTACTGAATTACAAGTATATTTACCTAGTATATTATTTTTAATTTATTAGGAATGCGCTTAAAACTAGCTAATTTTTATAGTTCTCAATACTTTGTTGTTTTTTCCGCTGTTTTGCTCGGTTTTAACTTTAATGTTGATCGGTCTGATGCAGTCCAGCCAAAGATTTTAGAACGGTTTAATCACTCTCAAGTGGATGTAGAAAAGCCAAATTTAAACCTACAGTTTGATAATGCCGATGCAGAGCAAATTATCATATCTAGGCTGCCTGTACTGCCAGAAACGATCGAATTAGTCAAAAGTTTTGAAGGTTTTCGCTCCCATGCATACATAGACTCCAGCGGACTACCTGTAATAGGCTATGGTCAAACCAGGGTGAATGGTAGAACAACGAGAATGGGACACTTTGTTACCAGAAGCCAGGCAGATCGAGCCTTAGAACAAGAGCTAGCACAAATTCAAAAGCTAGTACTAGCAAACATTAAAGTAGATTTAAACCCTTATCAGCTAGGAGCATTAACATCTCTTGTTTACAATGCGGGAACGGTCGTAATCACCAGAAGCACCTTGGCTAGAAAATTAAATGCGGGAGATTATATTGGCGCATCGAGAGAATTTGTACGCTGGAATAAAGCTAATCGCGGTGGCAAATTAGTAGTATTCCCTGGCCTAACCAAACGTAGGTTGGCAGAGCAAAAGTTGTTTTTGACCCCCTATGGACAGTTGGTCAGCAATAATCAGCCTAAAGTTGAAGATCAGAAAAAGAATAAGTAGCAAATTAGTCGATTCTGATGCTCGCTAGCCATTTAATCTTGTTCGCTCCAAACTTTTATATATACAGTGACAAACAGCGAGGCGATCGCCAGTAAAACTGTAGCAGCAGCAGCAGCATAGCCAAATTCAAAGTTCGCAAACGCCTGCTCATAAATATAATAAACTAACAAGTTAGTTGAATTGAGCGGACCTCCTCCTGTAATGATGTATACCTGCTCGAAACTACGTAAGGTAAATATTGCCGTGGTTAATACTGCAAACACCAAGGTAGGAGTCAACCCTGGGAGAGTGATATACCAAAACTTCGCCCAACTATTGGCTCCATCAAGCTCTGCTGCTTCGAAACGAGACTGGGGAATCGTTTGTAATCCTGCCAAAAACACGACTAAATTAAAACCCAACTGCTTCCAGCTACTCAGCAAAATTAGTACGGGCATCGCCCAAACGGTACTGCTTAACCAGGATATCGGCTCTATTCCGACTGCGATTAATAAATCATTAACTTTACCGTCAGTTTGAAATAGCCAGCGCCAAGCTAATCCTACTGCCACTAAAGAGGTAATCGAAGGAATAAAATAAGCCGTTCTTAATATGCCACGTAAGACTAGCGATCGATTCAATAGCGTTGCCAATCCCAGAGGAATCACAATTGTCGGTATCACTGTGGCGATTATAAAATAAGCCGTATTGCCAACTATCCGCCAGAAGTCCGTATCGGTAAATAGGCGCAGATAATTTCTCAACCCAATCCACTCAATTCCCGTTACCGTAAAGCTACCCGCAGTAAAGCTTAAATACAGTAAATAGACAATGGGATAAAACAAAAAAGTTCCCAGGATTAATAATGCGGGAGTTAAAAATATTCCTGCTGCGATCGGATCGCGATCGAGCCAGGCGGAAATAGGATTGGACTTAAACATCTTGGCTTAGGTCTGAAATATAATTAGCCTTGCAGCAACTCTTTGAATCGGATTATCGGGAGATTTAATTTTGACCTGCTGATTCTGGAATTTGGGACTTTTAATTAATTCTAATCTTGTCCTGTCTTCTATCGAAAAAGATTGATATTTTGATTCTCTCATCAGCGCAACTAACCTAAAATTGCATTTATCGGTTCTTTTAGACAGTAAATATTGATAGACCTTTTCAGGATGTTCAATCTGCCACATCCCCCGTATTCTTAAACTAGTTATCCCTAAAGGATCGACTTTGTTTACTCTGCCTAACTCTTTCGTCGGACTAAATTCAACTCCCGTAATCCCTTCAATCCCTGAAATGATATTACTTCTCATTTTCAGATAAACTTCTTGACTTGCTGCATAACAGTCTCCATAAACTAACCAAAGTAAACTTAGTTTTTTCTTTTGGACACTACCAATCGCATACAATAAATCTTTTTCATCCCAATCCTCGCAGTTTTTACAGGCTTTCGTAATCATCGGACTATCAGCATATAATTTTGCGGTTGGATAAGAGCTATTTAAAGCAATTTGCGCTGTTTGAGAAGCTAACTTTTTAACTTCAACAGCATCTCCTGCCATCAGCATTAAGTCTGGAGGATTATTGGCATTGCCAGCATAGGAAAAAACTTGCTCATATTTCTCCTGCTTCTTGTCTATGGTTTCGCCGATTGTATTGGCAAAGATATCTTTGATGAATAATTCTAGGGCATCTCCTACAGCATTAACTTTATTTTGGCTGCGATAAAATTCAACAACATCAGGAATATCATTGCTAACTATGGTTGCTATTGCTTGAAGAATGTTTGCCATAGATTTTTGATCATATAGTAAAAGTTAAGTTGAGATCTAAGTTTAGCTGTTGTTTCTTAGTTTCCTGTTTCTGGCTACTTGCTTGAGGTAAAGTTAGCTGTTCCTTAATTGCCGTGGCTAAAGCTCGACTAAAGTTAACGGGGACAGCATTACCAATCATTTTGTAACCTGTATTGAGATTTTGATAGTGGTAAATAAAATCATCTGCAAAAGTCTGAATTCTCGCGCATTCTCTAATTGATAAACGATGGTAAGGAGAAGCAGAATTAGGATCGAAAATAAATTTATCTGTTTCTACTTTGATCATTTTGTTTGCCTGGGGGTGAATTGGCGCATGACGACAGCTGGCTTGAATGGTAAAAGATGGTTCGTGCCAAGCTCTAACTCGATTACGAGACATATACATACTCGAAAAGCTACCCGTCGCGTATTCATGATTAGCAATTAAGCAAGCTGCTCCATTAGTTTTATTCTTGTCCTTAGCTGGTAAGGCTGACTCTCGCAAATCCCAAATCGCATCTTTTAGGGTTAAAACTGATTGCTGTTTAACGGCTGTAAAATCAAATCTTTTATTTAAATCTTGTCGCCAGCCAATAAATATAACCCGCTTTCTATTCTGCGGTACGCCAAAGTTAACTGCATCCAGAAGCTCAAACTCTACCCGATACCCCGCCTCTTCGAAGGCAGAAATAATATTTGACCGCGCCTGTTGATGTTTTTTGTGTAGCATTCCCGATACGTTTTCAGCTAAGAAAAATAAGGGCTGCTTATCTTGTAGAATTCGCACATATTCTAAAAATAACCGTCCTCGATCATCTTTAATTCCTTTCTGCTTTCCTGCTTCACTCCAGCTTTGACAAGGAGGTCCGCCGACAATGCCAATACAGTCAGGAATCTCTGAAGAAGAAATTTCGCGAATGTCTCGACGATCTAAATAAGTGTAGGGATGATTATATTCATAGGTTTGCCAAATCTTCTTATCCCATTCATTTGCCCAAACTGTTTTAAATCCAGCCTGAGTAAAGCCTAGATCTAAGCCACCGCATCCCGCAAAAAATGATACTATGTCCAAATTATTTTTTTGAGTTCTTTAATAGAGAAAGGGGTTGAAATAACAATGGGGATGTACTTGATAATACATCCCCGTTAGTTAAAGATAGAATTTTGCTGCTTTCAGATATATCTTTGTTAGTAAGCAAGAGTCTCTAAAGTTTCTTTGAGGTAACGTCGCACCTGCTGGTCTAGTTCTACATCATTACCAATGGCTCTTTCTTGCTGCCAACTTTGAAAACCAGAACTTTTGGCGATCGCCTGTCTTAAACTTAGCCAAATGACCTGGTCTTCTCCCTTTGAGTTAGCGACTGTTGAGTTTGTCATATGTGTAAACTTTTTATTACTCTATAATATTTAGTTTAGCTCAACTAACAGGCGTGTCTGTATTTCTAAATACATAAACTTTAAATTCAAGAGACTAATCTTAGCAAAGCTTAATTTACTTTATCTTTAGAGCTTGTTACTAAAAAGCCCACAACTAGTTTTAGGGTTAGGAATGTAGACCAAAGTTTAACCTACATCCCTAACAGTCTGAAGTTTTAGCTGGTGGCTAAGGTACGACGCTTAAAGACTAACTCATAAGCTTCGATAATATCTCCTTCTTTCCAGTCAGAGAACTTAGTCGCACCGATACCACACTCAAATCCAGTATTGACTTCTTTTACGTCATCTTTCATTCGTTTGAGCGAGTTTAGATCGCCTTCATGCACGACTTTGTTGCCACGGCGGACGCGGATTTTACAGTTACGTACAATTTTGCCCGATAGGACATAGCAACCAGCAACTGCACCACGACCAACAGGGAAGACGGCTCGAACTTCGACCTGACCGAGGCTTTCTTCTACCTCTTCAGGATCGAGTAGACCTTCCATCGCCCCTTGAATTTCATCTAAGAGTTTGTAGATGATATTGTACTGACGAATATCTACACCTTCACGATCGGCTGCCTGACGTGAGCCTGCTGCCAAGGTAGTGTTGAAGCCAATAATGACCGCACCACTGGCTGCTGCTAAATCAACATCCGTTTCGGTTACTTCTCCGGGGGATGCCATGAGCGTCCGAATTTGCACTTCGTTTTGAGGCAGCTGCTGTAACGAGCCGAGAATCGCTTCTACTGACCCTTGAACGTCAGCTTTGATAATTAGATTGAGTTCCTTCAGTTCGCCTTCTTGAGCTTGGGCAGAGATGCTGCTGAGACTAATCCGACGAGAAGACATAGACTGTAGCAATCTAGTATCTCGCTGTTCGATCGCTCGCTGGTCAGCAACGGCTCTCGCTTCTTTCTCATCTTCATAAACATCAAATTCATCCCCAGCTTCGGGAACTTCATTGAGTCCAAGAATTTCCACGGCAAAAGATGGAGAAGCCTCTTCTACCTTATTGCCAGTATCGTCAACCATGGCTCGAACACGACCCAGTACCGAACCAGCCACAATGCTATCTCCGACTCTCAAAGTACCGTTTTGTACGAGTAGAGTGGCGACGGGACCACGATTCTTATCAAGATTGGCTTCAATTACCGTTCCTTTGGCAGCGCGGTCTGGATTAGCAGAAAGCTCTTCTACCTCAGCAACTAGCAGAATCATTTCTAACAGTTCGTCAAGGTTATCGCCCTTCAGCGCACTGACTGGCACCATAGTGGTGTCTCCACCCCAATCTTCAGGTACAAGACCCTGCTCAGTTAATTCTTGCTTAATGCGATCGGGATTTGACTCCGGCTTATCTACTTTATTGATTGCCACGATTAAAGGCACTTCTGCTGCTTTTGCATGACTAATTGCCTCTTTTGTTTGGGGCTGTACGCCATCATCTGCAGCTACTACTAAAATAGCAATGTCTGTGACCCTGGTTCCTCTAGCTCGCATAGCGGTAAAAGCTTCGTGACCAGGAGTATCTAGGAAAACGATTTGCTGATCTTTGCCATTATGTTCGACATCTACGTGATAGGCACCAATATGCTGGGTAATACCTCCAGCTTCACCAGAAGCAACCGTACTTTTGCGAATTGAATCGAGTAGGGTAGTTTTACCATGGTCTACATGACCCATGATGGTAACAACAGGGGGACGAAGCTGAAGATTTTCCAGATCGTCTACATCTAACATTTCCGTATCTTTAATTGCTGCTGATTTTTCTTCAGGAGTTTCAACAATTACCCCTAGTTCTTCTGCCACCGACTTCGCAGTTTCTAAGTCTAGAGTTTGGGTGATATTAACAGGAATCCCCTTAAAGAACAGGCTCCGAATAATATCTGTTTCGGGTGTATTTAATCTTTCTGCCAAATCTCTAACGGTCAGATTATCTGTCAGAGTAATAGATTCCGCTAGGGTAGGCACAACCTTGCCTTTCGGCTGACGCTCTGTTTTTTGCGTTTTTTCCGATTTGAAAGATGGTTTACGAGGTTTCTTCGTCGCTGCAGTTGGGGTTGCCTGCTGCATTGATTTAGGCTTAGCTGGACGAGCAGTAGAGAGACTGAAAGCTTTGTTTACCTGAACTGCGTTTGCATCCGCTTCATCAAAGTCATCATCATCAATGATCGGTTTGGGTCCACGACGTTTCTTCGCAGCTTTGCCCTTGCCAGACTTTTGTTTATCGTCTTCTTCTTCGTTCTCCCATTCTTTGACTCGGCGAGGAGGAGCAGGACGCTTGAGACGAGTGACTTTCTTGACTTCGATGTCATCTGTTTCAACATCATCACTGTCTAGACTTTCTGGCGTCTCTTCATCTGTATCGTCTTTTTTCGCAACTTTCCCTATGACCTGAGCTTTTTGGGGTCGCTGGTTGAGCTTCGGTAAAGGCGCAATCAGCTTTTTCTTCTTCTCTGTGGGTTCTGATGACTCAGTTCTGCTCTTAGGCTGTTCCGCAGTGCGGATCTTTGGCTTGATCGGCGGCTGTATGGAACTGCGTTTTTCTGTTGTTTTCTTCGCTTGGGGTCTGGACGGAGGCGCACTTAATCTTGGTGGCTTAATTGAGCCAACCTTCGGTGGTGGTGCTGGCGCATCTGAGCTTGAAGCAGGATTCGCAACTCCGCCTTTATTGGAGGCAGAAGGCGCTTGAAGCGGTTTCGCTGGCATCGGCGCTCGCGCTGATAGATTGTTGGTTGCTGGAGCTTTTGGTCGTGAAGGTGGAGCAACTAATCGAGGAGATGCACCGTTAGAATTCGATTCAGATTGTCCGTCAGGACTATCGCTTCGATGATGAACCGCAAGGATTTGCTGTTTTCTTTTGGCGGGGGCTTTCAGGGTTTTGTTACCTTTCTTTTGATTATCAGTATTTTTCTCGGCGCTGGGGGACTTTGCTGCTACCGAGCGGACTCTTTCTGCATCGTCGGCAGTAATTGTACTGCTGTGGCTCTTGACTGCAATATTGAGTTTTTCGCAAATTTCTTTAATATCTTTATTGTCCAAATTCAATTCTTTTGATAATTCGTATATTCTAACTTTGCCGTTGTTCATCCACTATGCCCCTCAGTTGACTGTGTGTATTTTATTTGACCATTTGTTTATCCATGTAGTCCTTCATGTGTTTAGGTTCACGATCGCGAGATATACCCAGAGAGTATTCGCAATTTATTCTAGTATCGAACTATGACCGCCGATAAGAGTTTATTGTTTATATTCGAAATTGAGATCTAAATTAAACCACATAATATTTAGTACAAATCTTAGTTCGCTATTAAGGGCAATTTGTTTACTATCTCTATTTTAAAGAAAAATATCTAAATTATAGATCTAGTTATTGGATTTTATCCCCCAACAAATTATACTTTGTGGTCGAATTATGACACTATCAGCTTAGACGCTTCTGTAGATTTTGATAAATATTGTCTGTAACTTTGGTTCTTAGCGCTCCCTGAAGACGCTTTTTACGCCGGGCTTGAGTCAAGCAGTCTTGCGTAGGACATAAGTAAGCAGAACGTCCCATTCCCCGATCTAAGACGACTTCACGTGTAGATGCAACCCTGACAACCCGCCAAAATGATTGCTTGGGAGCGACTTTTCTGCAGCTTACACATTGACGATAGTTGATGTGATTCAAATTAACGTTTTGATGAAATTTTGTTTGGGTAAGCTTATCCGTCTAAGCCAATTAAGCAAGCTTTTTCTTAATCTCAAGTCTGAGATTCGATGCTAACAAAAGTTTATTGTTTCTAAAATAAAAAATCTAGCGCTGTTTTGAGAGGATAATTATATTAACTAACAACGCTAGAGTGCCATAGTTTTTACTCAGCTGACTCTTCTGAAACTTCTGTGCTTGCTTCTATCTCTTCTTCGAGTTTTTGTTCTTCGACCGTCTCTACCTCTTCTGCCGTATCTGCTGCTGCTCCTTCTATCTCGGCTTCTACCTCCTCTAGATCTTCTTGTACATCTAATTCAGCGCTAGCAACTTCTTCGACTTCTGCTGACTCTTCCGCAACTTCTTCTGCTTCTTCCTCTTCTTGCAGTTCAGCCATTTCAGCTGCTCTAGCTTCGGCTCTCTCATTCCATTTTGCCATTTCTGCCTCTTCGTCAAACTTATCAACATCTTTGATGTCAATTTTCCAGCCTGTCAAACGCGCAGCCAGACGAACATTTTGACCTTCTTTCCCGATCGCTAAACTTAACTGATCTTCAGCAACGAGAACAATAGACTGTCTATCTTCGGTATCAGCTAAGACTACTCGATCTACTCTAGCGGGACTAAGTGAATTAGAAATATAGGTAGCAGGATCGGGAGACCAACGAATAACGTCAATTTTTTCTCCACGCAGTTCGTTTACTACTGCCTGAATCCTCGACCCCCTTGCACCAATACACGCACCGACAGGATCGACATCTCGCTCGACCGTATCTACGGCGATTTTAGTTCTAACTCCCACATGACGAGAAGGAGGATGTGCTTCTCTAGCAACAGCGACGATACGCACAATTTCCTCTTCAATTTCGGGAACTTCATTACTAAATAGCTCCACTACTAAACCCGCTGTAGCACGGGAAACCATTAGCTGTGGACCGCGACTAGGAGTGTCCCGAACTTTTTTGAGATAGACTTTGAAAGTTGTGTTGGAACGATAAGTATCGTTGGGTAACTGTTCGCGTTTAGGTAATTCTGCCTCCACTTCTGGCTGTCCTAAACCGCTAGTTACGGCGACGATCGCTGACTGGCGTTCAAAACGCACAACTCTTGCCTGTAAAACCGTATCTTCGAGGTCTTGGAACTCTTCCTGAATTAGCTTACGTTGCTGATCTCGCAACTTTTGCAACAGCACCTGTTTAGTTTGGATGGCTGCCATGCGCCCAAAATCTTTTTGTTCGGGAGTCACGTCAACCAACACCGAATCGCCAACCTGGATTTCTAAATCGTCTACCTGTTCCTGTACTTCACTTAGGGCAATTTGATGATCGCGATCTTCAATTTGATCTTTACTAACATCAACAATGACTTTAGTGGTGAGAATTTGAAAACCTTCTTCTTCTGTATCCAGCTGAACATTGAAGTTTTCAAAGTATTCCTCATCGTATTCTTCGTGACGATCCTTCGAACGGCGAAATTTTTCGTACCCTTTAACCAAAGCCTCTCTTAAGGCTTCTTCTACTGAGCTTCCTGGCAAATTATATCTCTGACTGATTTCTTCGATAGTTGCTCTCAATCCAGGCAGACTTACTATGGTCATGGGTTACTCCTCATAATGAAATAAATATTTATAATGATTGCTCGGATGCGATCGCTAATGTACAGCCTCGAACTATCTAATTGCCTTGTTTATTCGTCTTCAAGCTGCACTTTTGCCACTAAGTCTCGGGGAATGGCGATCGCTTTTCCCTTGTCGTTGATATGTACCGTTGTTTCATCCCGATTTTGCAATCTCCCTGTCCATTGTTTTTTATTTTTGTAGGGGGCAAAAGTTTTGATACTGACGGCAAACCCTTTAAAAGCAGTAAATTCTCGATCTGTAGTTAAAGTCCGAGATATTCCTGGACTAGAAATCTCGAGAACGTAGGCTCCAGGAATAATTTCAGTGAGGTCTAGCTTTTCTTCCAGAATACGGCTCATCTGTTCGCAGTTTTCTAGGCTGGTATCTCCTTCTGGGTTTCTAACGTCTATTCTAAGAATTGGTGGCGTTCTATTGGTTTGAAAGACTGCATCTACTAACTCTAAGCTAAGTTCGCTCGCCAAGGGAGAAGCTAGTTCGATAATTTTTGGCACAATTGGATGGGTCATGACTCGCAAAAAATTGAGTTTTGCGCCAACTAACTATGACGTAAGTTGGAACTATGATTAATTTAGGCAACAAAAAAAGCGGGCAAAAACCCCACTTCGATGATGCTTAATATCTTTGCAGAGAGAAGACTGACGGCTTCTTCTACTGATATATCTGCAATATATCATATCAATAAAATCTAAGTTGTAACAATTCCCTTAGATTGTTGTTTGTCTATCGTACCGCTAAGTCACTGTCTAAAACGTAAAGAGACACAGCCAGACAATACTTAACCAAAGCCAAGCACTGAAATGCTGTGTCTCCCTAAAGAATCAGCTGAGCTAGCTTCTTAGCTTAGAACAAGCCGAGAGTTAATGACTCGTCAATTGGGAATGTCGCACCAATTCCTAGCCAGATAGTTACAGCAGTTCCGAAAAGGAATACTGTGGTTGCTACAGGGCGACGGAAAGGGTTTTGGAACTTGTTAACGCTTTCGATGAAAGGAATCATCATTAGACCCAAAGGTACGGCTGTTTGAGCCGCAATTCCCAACAGTTTGCTAGGTACAACCCGCAAAATTTGGAATACAGGGTACAAATACCACTCAGGTAGAATTTCTAAAGGAGTAGCGAAAGGATTAGCAGGTTCGCCAATAATTGCAGGATCGAGAACTGCTAAACCAACGATTAGACCAAATGCACCCAAAATAACGATGGGGAACATGAATAGAATGTCGTTAGGCCAAGCTGGCTCGCCATAATAGTTATGACCCATGCCTTGCGCTAATTTAGCGCGTAAAGCAGGATCGCTTAGATCTGGCTTCTTCAATATGGACATATTTTTTTCTCCTAGATTTGCTTAGAATCAGTTTGGCAATAACCAATCACCCTTGAGCGATGGCTATCGCTCATAACTGAATTGATACAGCAGTTTAATTTTATAAAGAAATAGCTTCCGTGGAATCCACTTCAATACCAATTAAGGTTCAGATAGTAGATAGCTTGCTTTGTCTGTTTAGTTACTCAGCTTACTTACCTACTATCTTAAGCAGGGTTTGTCAGGAGCAATTAAACCCCTGACCGTAAAAACTTAAACTTTTGTTTACAAGGGACCAGAGATACCTTGCTTACGAATCATTAAGAAGTGCAACAGCATAAATACTGCAATCAACCAAGGCAATACAAATGTATGCAGACTATAGAAACGAGTTAGAGTAGCTTGACCAACGCTAACATCACCTCTTAATAGCTCAACCATTTGGTCGCCGACGATGGGAATCGCTGCCGGAACACCAGAAACGATTTTAACCGCCCAGTAACCAACCTGATCCCAAGGAAGAGAGTAGCCAGTTACGCCGAAGCTAACGGTAAGTACTGCCATAGTTACACCAGTGATCCAAGTCAATTCACGGGGCTTTTTGAAACCGCCAGTTAGATAGACACGGAAAACGTGCAAAATTAGCATCAAAACCATCATGCTGGCAGACCAGCGGTGAATGGAGCGAATCAACCAGCCAAAGCTGACCTGATTCATGATGTATTCGACTGAAGAAAAAGCTTCAGCTACGTTTGGTTTGTAGTAGAAAGTCATGCAAAATCCAGTGGCAAACTGAATTAAAAAGCAGGTTAGAGTGATTCCACCAAAGCAATAAAAAATATTTACGTGGGGTGGAACGTATTTGCTGCTGATATCATCAGAAATCGCCTGGATCTCTAGACGTTCGTTAAACCACTGAAAGGGTTTTGATTCGGTTACTTCTTTAGAAAACATGAAACCTATAAATTAGCTCACAAAAAATAGTTATGGTCAGGCTCTACCATTAGGGTTTCTAGAATCTTATGCCATGACAATCGTCAGATTTTTTCTCAGACGATACAGCTGACATTGATTGCTGTTAAACCTCCTAGATGGTAAAGACGTACTTTGTTATTAAAGTCTATCCGTCTAACGACAGATTTTGCGCCTTGCGTATATTTACTGTTTAAGTCCACTTTAGAGTTTAGACCATACGAAAGATGGCTTTACTCCATTAAAAAAATGTAACATAGCTTTAAGCTATGATGTCTTTAATTAATGTCGTATTATACGTCATATTTAAAGAGGGATAACCAGATATTGTCAACATCCTAGAGATTACAGCTCATTCTCGCGTCACAACGCCTGTTACTTTTGATGTAACAATTAATTAAGAATTGCTAAATTTTGAATAATAGTAAATAGTCAAGATATCGCCTTACATTATTTCTCTTATGGTCAAGCAAGTTTTTTCCCTCGTCTTTATTGCTTTCTTCTGGATTGCTTCCTGGTGCTGGTATATTCCTGACGCTCAGGCATTTACTGAAGATCAGAAGCTACTGTTACAGTCTTGGCGCATAGTCAATCAGTCTTATTTGGACGAGACTCTTAACCATCAGAATTGGTGGAAGCTGAGAGAAAAATATGTCAAAAAACCACTGCGCGATCGCGAGGAGACTTATAAGGCGATCGAAGAAATGCTGGCGACTCTAGACGATCCTTTCACCAGAC
>JBCBEA010000055.1:0-12467 GCA_038529195.1 Cyanobacteria bacterium J06600_6 | reverse complement strand
TGCCGAACCACACAGCTGATAGAGAGTCGAGCGAACTCTGTGCTGATATCGCTGATATAACAGCCGAAAACAGTCGCGATCGCCCTGTTGGCACAAAAAGATTAATTCTCGCTCTGTAGTCTGCCCTGTTTCTGTTTCTGCATCGACTGCACTAGCTTGTTTACAAGCTAAGATTTTGCCCATTTTACCTAGAAATAGTTCGTTCTTTTTCTTTAGACTAAAGAGAAGCGAGATTGGTTCAATTTTTTTTAATCAAGTTTCATTCTGAGATTGTCAAATTTAAACTTTTAAGCAGTTATTTCCTTATGACCTGTCAATTATGCGATCGTGAAGTGCCACAGCTTACGGCTCATCACTTAATTCCCCGACAAACAGTTAAGCGCAAACAGGCAGAGTCTGGTCCAACTATTGATATTTGTTCTCCCTGCCATCGACAAATTCATCTTTTGTATAGCAATTTAGAACTAGCAAGACATCTAAACACAATCGACAAGCTTAAATCCGAACCAAAAATGAGCAAGTTTCTGACTTGGGTTAGAAAACAAGACCCCTCTAAAAAGGTGCGTATTCGTCGTCGTTAGCAGAACAACAGCAGTAATTCCAGCTTAGTTCAAGATGATGTGAATCAGAATTACCGCCACCAATCCCAAAATACCGAATCCCAACCTAGCTAGCCAGCTTTGTTTCTGCCATTTTGCCAATAGCGGTCTAACTTTTTGCTGATATTCAGCTATTTTCGCGCGAGAGCGATCAATGAAAGGCTGAGAAGAAGATACTGTTGTTTTCCAGAATTGGTTGAGCTTGGTTTTATACTTAACTACTGCCAAGCTAGCCTTTTCTAGCTGAAGATGTTTCTTCTTTTTGACAGCAACCCGAAATGTTTTGTAGTAGCGCTTGTCAACATTAACAGCTCTTTGTGGGGCAGAATTAGACAGTACGGGTGATGATAATAATGTACTTTCCGTCGCGGAGGAAGAAACCATTTGACTACCTACCTCAGGCTCTGCTTCAGAAGTTGAATCAACAACATTGCTCTCAGCTGTATAGGGCAAATTAATTTTGGGCACGGTTTTGCTAGTTTGATTCTGAGGAATGACGTTAGTCTTGCGGGTCTTTTGACCAGACGGATCTAGAGTCACAGCATTGGCTAGATTCTTTGAAGAGGGCTGATTGACTAATATGGCTGCGGTCTTTGAAACAGCATTTTCTGGCTTAATGGTCGAGGTTTTGGCAACAGTCTGGGGTTCTTGACTAGATGATTTTTTGCTATTACTTTTGCTAGCTGATTTAAGATTGCTGGGGTCAAAAATTTTAGCTAGCAACCTAGATTCGATGTGAGAGTAGCCGTTATTTACCGCTATAATCGATTGTCTCAGATCCGTCATCAAGCTGCTTTTGAGAATGTAGGCTTTTGCTCCCGCCATTAAAGCCTGAGTTAGATACTTGGTTTCTTCATGACTACTCAAAATAATCACTTTAGTTTGCGGTACAAGATGGGTAAGATATTTGGTAACGGTAATGCCATTCATACCCGGCATTTCAATGTCTAGTAAAACAACATCAGGACGCAACTCGCTAATTTTTGTTACTGCGCTACGTCCATCTGTAACGGTGCCAACTACTTCAATTTCTGAATCCCGATCTAATAGTGATTTAATTCCCTGTTGAACTAAATTTTGATCGTCTACTAATAAAATACGAATCATCTTAGGCTTTAATTGAATTTGTAAATTAAGAAAGTATTGACGATTACTTTCTCTGTAAATATTTAAATATTAATGATAATTATCAGTGATTATACTTAATAATCATACCTAAGCTATGTTTTATTCTTTTTTTGCGTTACCGATACCGATAAAAGTCTAGATATTCTGGCCACGAAATATAGCCTTGACCTACTCTAGGTCTAAACAATAAGTATTAATTTCTTGAATCAATTGGCGCTGCAAAATTCCAGCCTGAGCTGCATTATTACGAGCGGATTCTAAAGCAGAAAAGTTTTTATTTTCTCTGGCTCTAACAGCATCATAGGTAGCTTGAGCGTAAATACGATAAATGCGAGCCAGCTGATTTTGATACTGCATTAATTCTCGACTTTCGATTCTTAAGGCTCTCAAACGAGCGTCAGCCTGAGTGAACTGATGAGCAGCCTGTAGCCAAACTTTCATTTCCAGCGACTGTCGATTACTAACCTGGTTTAAATTTTGATTGCTTTGGTTTACATCTCGTGCGATCGCAAAAATTGGCTCGCATTGAGAATATTTGGGAGACTCGCAGCCAAATACTAAGAAACTTAAGCCAACAATTACTCCGCTCAATTTTGTTTGCAGGTTAGCTAGTTGACGAATTTTGCCCAACAGCATCGTATTTACTACTCTCTTCTGCTTAAACTACCAACTAATACTATCCATGTTTAGCCTGATGCCACTGCCAAGCATGACTGATAATCTGCTCTAGATCGGCATAATTTGGGTTCCAGCCAAGCAGGTTGCGCACTTTATCACTGCTACCAACTAAAATCGGCGCATCCCCCGGACGGCGATCGCTTTCTTGAGCAGGAATCGCTAAACCTGTTACCTGGCGAGCAGTCTCTATAACTTCCCGCACAGAAAAACCATTACCGTTGCCCAGATTAAACACTTCCGATTCTCCTCCAGAAAGCAAGTATTTTAAGCCTAAAACATGGGCATCAGCTAAATCGTTGACATGAATATAGTCTCTAACGCAAGTTCCGTCAGGAGTGTCATAGTCTGTACCAAATATATAAAGCTTATCCCGTTTACCTAAGGCGGTTAGAAGCGCCAGAGGAATTAGGTGAGTCTCAGGAGCATGATCTTCTCCTAATTTACCGCTAGGATCGGCTCCGCAAGCGTTAAAGTAGCGGAAGGCAACAGATTTTAAATTAAAGGCTGTGTCAAAGTCGCTGAGAATTCGCTCGACCATATCCTTACTCGCTGCGTAGGGACTGAGGGGACTATGGGGATGATTCTCCGTCATCGGTACTTCTTTGGGCATTCCGTAGACTGCACAGGTAGAAGAGAAAACAATCTTGTTAATTCCGTGGGCGAGCATCGCCTCCAGCAGATTAAGAGTACTAGCAACGTTGTTACTGTAATATTTTCCTGGTTCCTTAACCGATTCTCCTACCGCAATATAGGCAGCGAAGTGCATTACTGCATCAATCTGATGCTCGGTAAATAGCCGATCTAATAGCGGGCGATCGCTAGTATCACCAACGACCAATTTTACCTGCAGTATCTCGTCAACTATTTCTTGATGCCCATAGGATAAATTATCTAAAATGATTACATTATATCCAGCGTTTTTTAGAGCTAAGGCAGCATGAGAACCAATATATCCAGCACCGCCTGTAACTAAAATAGTCTGATTGTTGGATGACACCTATTACTCCTTTAATTGACCTAAAATTGTTAATTATCTTGCAATTAATATATACGGCTGACTACATATTCAGTCAACTCATGGAGTGCATCTTTGGAGCTAGAGGCAGGTAAACAATTAAGACTGGCTGCTGCGATCCGCGCATGGTCGTTCGCTAGTTGGCGAGAGCGTTCAATGCCATCAGTACGATCCACTAACTCTAAAGCTCGCTCCAAATCACCTGCTTCTGCAAACTCTCGCTCAATTAAAATTTTAAGTACGGGTTCTGACTGAAGAGCATACAGTGCAGGAACGGTCAAATTACCACTAGCCAAATCTGAACCGGCTGGTTTTCCTAAAACCTCAGTTGAGGCGGTAAAGTCTAAAATGTCATCAACAATTTGAAACGCTAGTCCTAAATTACGACCATAACTGTAAAGCTTTTCTGCTACCTCTGAACTGGCATCACTCAGTACGGCAGCAGCTTTGGCGCTGTTGGCAATCAGTGAAGCGGTTTTATAGTAGCTTTTATCTAAATAAGTTTCTACAGAAGCGTCAATGTCAAATTTATTTAAGCCTTGTAAAATCTCTCCTTCTGCAAAATCGCGAATTACTTCTGAAAGTAACTTGACTACCTCAAGATTATCGAGATTTGCCAGATACCAGGAAGATTGAGCAAATAGAAAATCTCCTGCCAAGACAGCAATTTTGTTGTTAAACAAACTGTTAACAGTTTCAACATTACGACGCAAATCTGCTTCGTCCACCACGTCATCATGCACTAGACTAGCAGTGTGAATCATTTCAGTAATTTCTGCTAAACGTCGATGACGAGGAGTCAAATCATAGTTTGACATAGTAGCCCGTCCAGCCAACAGCACGATCGCTGGTCTGATTCTTTTTCCCCCAGCTTCGAACAGATGTTCTGCTGCTGCACCAAGAATGGGGTGGCGTGCACCAATTAGCTGTTTGAGATTGTCTGTCAGAATTTTCAGATCATTTTCAACGGGTGTCAATAAAGAAGTAGTAGAGGATGTCATTGTTAAGCCAGATATGGCAAATATTTTTATTTAAGAAACTTTACATATTATTGTACTTATTTTAAGGGAAGCTCACCTAATAACCAACCATTAACTTGAAGATCAGGGGCAATTTTGCTGCAAAATCTAGACTATATAAGTATTTAATCTAAATTATTTGTGTTATTCTCGATTATGAAGGTGGTAAGCAAATTGAAATAATCTGCACCACCACAGCTTGGTGTTACAAAATCTGATGAGTCCAAATCGAGAACTGTGTCTAAACAGATTCTGCAGACTTGGCGATTGGTTAAGCAAAGGTGCAGAAGACTTTTACCTAGTTAGTAATAGTTGGCAACTTTCTACTGCTAATTTTTTCGGCTGTTTGGCTGAGGAAAGAGCGTTTCATTAGAATTGGTGTGGGGATTTGAAAACCCAAATTTTTGGCTCTTGAAGGTTGAGCGAGAAATAGGGTTGAGATAGCGATTAAATACTAATCAATAAGTAGGTTGAGACTGAATTCTAGTTAGAAGCTGCTTTTTTAACTGAGTTGAGTGCAATTTAGACTTTGATCTCGATTTAAATATAGCTCCTTTGCTGAGAATGCGAAGGGCGTTTTGGCAACTTTAAAATACTGCTTGCTAGATAT
Source organism: Cyanobacteria bacterium J06600_6 (assembly GCA_038529195.1). Taxonomy (GTDB): domain Bacteria; phylum Cyanobacteriota; class Cyanobacteriia; order Cyanobacteriales; family Xenococcaceae; genus Waterburya. Next base: position 7,418 of record JBCBEA010000055.1, on the reverse strand, counting down.
GGCAGAGAGATTTAGAGAACGCTCTCTGTGACGACCAATAAAATTCAATTTAAACCAGCCCTGATTAACGATGAACCCGTACAACGTACCAATTTTTATCCTCTTTTTCGCAATCGTCTATCTCACAACTGTCTATGGTTTATTAAAAATGGCAGAAGCTCAGAAACAAACTTCCAGAATCGTCAATTCCCAAAGTAATGATGCCAAGCAAAGAGTTGAAACTCCCTAGATAGAATAGATGATTGGGTGGCGGGAAGCGTCTGCTGGAATCATTTATCAGAGGATTATTGACTTAGGTTGAATCCTCCTGGTGTTTAATCCTTGATAGCTTCAGCGATTAGCTGTTTAACCTCAATTTTTTCGACTTGAGGATAGTAGCCTAGCCACTGCTGAGAGAGACTAGCAAACTGTTGAGGTGAGCCTGTAACGCAGAAACGAGTGGGAAAAGAGTAGCAATCGTTGCGTAATCCTAGCAAAGATAGCTCTTTTTCGGCTGCCACGACGATATGTTCGGCGGGATCGACAACTTTTACGGAGGTCGGTAAGATCGCACGAATGGTCTGCTCTAGGTGTCGATAGTGAGTACAGCCATAAACCAGAGTGTCAATATCTGCCTCTAGTAGAGGTGTAAGATACTCCCGAGTAACCAGAGCTGTTTCTGCCGAGTGTAGCTTATTCTGCTCGATTAGGCTGACAAATCGAGGGCAGGCTACGGACCAGACCTGAGCTTGAGGGTTAATCTCCTGGATTGCCTGAGGATAAGCCAGACTTTTTGCCGTGGCAGCAGTGGAAATTACGCCAATTCTGCTTCCCTGACTGACAGCAGCTCTCGCTCCAGCAAGAATTACTCCTAAGATGGGAATATCATATTCTTGTCTGACTGCCTCTAAAGCCAGTGCAGAACTGGTGTTACACGCCATGATAATCATTTTGACATCTTGGGCACACATCCAGTCGAGGATTTCGCGCACAAACCGCAAGATTTCGGCTGGCGATCGCTCTCCATAGGGTAAACGAGCAGAATCTGCAAAGTAGAGCAAAGATTCTGTGGGCATTTGACGATACATTTCTCGCAATACCGTTAGACCACCAACACCACTGTCAAATAAGCCGATTCGCTGACGTGAATTTTTCATAGTCACATTTTAGATATTAAAAAGTCTAGATCTGGTTAACGATCAAACAGAATTAAATTAAAAAGTATAAATACTTAAAGATTATTCTGTTTAATATACTCCACAATTCCCCTTGCGATCGCTTCTGCCATCCGACGACGGTGGTCTGGGTCTTTGAGACGGCGGGCATCTACTTCCCCAGTTAAGAAGCCTACTTCTACCAGCACAGCAGGCATAGTCGAGTGTCGCAGAACATAAAACCTGGCTCTCCTGATGCCACGATTGTCAATTTCAACTCCATTTAAAATACTCCAGTGAATTACCTCCGCTAGGCGACGACCGCTTTTGTAGTAATAAGTTTCTAGACCATTAACATCAGGACGGCTCAGATTAATGGCGTTGGCATGAATACTAACAAACAAATCGGCATCAATATCATTAGCCAAATCAGTTCGACCTTGAAGACTAATAAAGTTATCCGTATCTCTAGTCATCACCACGTCAATATCTTGCTTGCGCAAAATTTCGGCTACGTCTAAAGAAATTGGTAAGACAACATCTTTCTCTCGAAAACCACCAATGCCGACCGTGCCCGGATCTTCACCGCCGTGACCAGGATCAATAATAATGCGAGGACGATCTTCAGACAGGTTTGCCATTTCTCGCTCAAATGGACTTTTTTTGGGCGCTTTGCCTAATCTTGGTGGCAGTAGAGGAGCATCATTTTGAGGAGGAGGGGCAATTCCGACCTCAATCGGCAGGACAATTTTGTCGTTTTGGGTATCAAGCTTACCCAGACGAAACCTGAGGCGGGTTGTAATTTCTAAAACAACGCGATCGTCTTCTTGACGCACTTTCAATTCGGAAATCGGGCTGCCTGGGGGAAGTTCTGGACCCTTAAAATCCTCGGCTAACTCGGCATTATCAATAATAATTTGGTAGATACCGTTACTTTTACGGGAGGTAACGGCATTTAGTTTGTCATCTCCATAAACTAATAATTCTGAGTTATCAGTTAACTCAACCTCATTAATTTGTTTTAGCTCACCATTTGACTCAGCTTCGTTAATTACCGGTGCCGACTCTTGAGTTGTTGCGTCCGAATTATCGGCAACAGCACCAGCATTAGGTAATTTACCTCGAGGTACGAGCAACAGACCTTTGATACGGCTAAAGGTAGCGAGCCAGTCGGGGCTTGATTCTGTTACCTCCATGCTCATTAAAGCTTCTTCGTCACCGGTCTGTTCAAAATCAATCGTTGACACACCATATTGATTGACTGCTACCGACTGACCTGCCAGATCTTCAGGGAGAGTAATACCGTCTAACCAAAAATCAATGCGATCGCCGTCTCGTTCCGAATCGATTTTAATTTTGCGGTTGCCGTCAATATTGATAAAAAAGCCGTTTTTAGTGGCTTTCACATGGGGGGAGTCAATTTCCTGCGGACGATTGGCAACGGTTACGCCTTCAAGCCCTGGTAATTCCGAAGGCAGGTCTACCTCTGGTAAATCCAAGACTTCTGGCTCGCGATCGCCAGTCGCAACTCTAGATACACTAGGCTGGGGAATTTCTACTTTCCAGTGACTTGGTGAAACATCATCGAACTCAATTTTATCTGGATCAATTGTGTAGCCAGGTGCAAGCTCGACTACAATCCGCGAAGTACCCGCTTCTGGCTGTCCAATCCGAAATCCGCGAACTGCACCCTGATAAGTTTCTTTGACAGTTTCGCGACCCAAAATCGTGCCTGGCAAATCAATCACCAGCCTGGTCGGATTACTGAGCAATTCAGCTTCAGGCTGAACTCCCTCATCAGTTTTGAACTCCAAGTTATTATTTTCGGGCTTAAATTCCCAATCAATAATTTTTCCGGCTCTAGCGGGGGAGCAAAGCAGAAAAACACCTATAAAACCAGATAGTAGCCAGGAAAATCTCACAATTATTGCTCCTCACGCAGATTAGGTAACTGATGACTAGATACGCTCAACCAGGATTGGTCGCGATTTCCCCCACCAAAAGGTAAATACTCGATGCTGTTACCTGGGCGAATATAACAGCCTGGCGGTTGGCTCCAGCTCAATAAGCAACGTTCGGGATCTAAAATCCAGCAAAACCGTTTTATAGAGAGTGATGCAGACCCTAAAGTATCCTCCGTCAATCTCATTAGAACTTTATAGTACCCATTCTGATAGTTCAATCGATCGAGACGTGAGAAGAGGCAATTTGGTTTCATCGATTACTTGAGGCTAATTACAAACTGAAGTCATAGGTGTTTATATGATGAACTTCGCCTAATTATGTTGTTATTCCTGGACTTTGTCCACTGATTCCGCTAAGTCATCTTCTTGGAATACCAAGCGTAATAAGGGTGGCGCTACGAAAGTCGTCGCAATGACCATCACAATAATTGCTGCTTCGGTAGCTTCTGATAATGCACCACTAGCTGAACCTACACCAGCAAATACTAAACCAACTTCTCCTCTAGGAATCATACCGACGCCGATCGCTAACTTATTGATTTCGGGGTTGCCAAAAACGGTAAATCCCGTAATGACTTTACCCAGGATAGCAACCAAAATTAAAAATGTGGCAATGATCAGTCCTTCTCTGTTGCTGGGAACGGTTGGATTGAGTACGCTAAGGTCTGTTTTTGCCCCCACACAGACAAAAAATATCGGCACGAAAAAATCGGCAACAGGAATAATTTGTTCTTCTAGTTCCTTACGTTTTTCTGTTTCAGCAAGAATTAATCCCGCAGCAAATGCGCCCAAAATTCCTTCAAGGTTAATTACTGTGGCAATGTAAGACAAAATAAAGGCAAATACTAAACCAGTAAGCAATACTTGACCACGAGTTTTCATCTCATTCACTAGCCCGACAATTAGAGGACTAACCAAGCGACCAATTAGAATCGAGCCAATCAAAAAGACCGCAGCACTAATTACGAGGTAAATAATATTACTAATCTGAATTTCGCCAGTTTTGACGAGGCTAGCTACGACTGCCAAAACGACGATTCCCAAGATATCGTCTAATACCGCTGCACCAATAATAATTTGACCTTCTTCTGAACTTAGTTGACCCAATTCGGCTAAAACTTTGGCAGTAATCCCAATACTGGTGGCGGTTAAAGCTGCTCCCGCGAATACAGCAGGAATGACGGGAGTCCCGAAGATATAAATTAGACCTAAAGTTCCGGCTACAAAAGGAGCAACAACTCCGACTACGGCTACAACCGCAGCGATTGGACCTACACGAATCAGTTCTTTAAGATCCGATTCCAAACCGATTTCAAACAGGAGAATAATTACACCCAATTCTGACAGGAGACTAATTACTTCACTTTGTGCGGTGAACACAGATTGAGTCGCTTCGGGGGTTAATCCTGCGGTGCTTTGGAGAATACCTATAATCAGAGAATCATCAGCAGCACTACTCTCAGGGAAAACTAAAAGGCGAAAGGCAGAAATACCTACTAGTACACCACCTACCAATTCCCCTAACACTGGTGGTAAATTAATGCGGGAACAAACTTCGCCCCCAAGCTTACTGGCAAAGTAGATTATGACTAGACTAAGTAACACGCCAGCGAGGACGAGAGTACCTTCTTCAGCACTAGACTCCGTGGCAGACTCTGTAGCAGCAATTATCGTCGAACTACTTAGCCAGTTGGCTGTCAGTATATAAAAGTTGTCGATCATTTTCTCGGCTAAAAATTTTTATCTAATTTATTAGCTTATCGTTATCCCTCCCCATCTGATGTTCATTGAGCAAATTGAGGAAAATATAGTGTTTATCAATCGATCGCAAGATGTCAGATATTATTTTTTATGAATAGACAAATTAACGTTACTAAACGCCAGGGAAAAATTAGGGGAATTAAGCGAAGATTACAGGCTTTGGATCGATGGGCAGATTCTTTTAAGGACTGTTTTCCTATTGAACATGCCGACCAAAAATATTGGAACTATAAAATTCCCGTATTCGATATTTTGGTTAGACCACCTAGAACTACCAGAAAGATTCAGGCACATTGCGCTCAGGCTTTAATAAAAGCTGCCTCCAACCTACTTGAAGCGCGCCCATTAAAGCTATCTTCTGCCAAGGTAACAGTTTTAATCACTTATCCAGATATGTTTGGTAGCGAAGTCTGTATTTTTTTTGATTTAGACTACTTTGATTCGTTTTTTTATCGCCAGAGTGAATACGAAACTCTGACTCAACTGGATAATAAGCTATCTTTAGCAACTCAACTCAATCTAAAATTGCCACCAGAATTTACCTAAATTGGTTTTGAATACGGATACAGTGACGATGGACTAGATGGATCGACGCACTATACAGAAGAATGGTGGTCAATTAGAGAGAAGTAATAACTGCGATCTCCGTGACTCAATTGAAATAAAATCGCGGTTCAAAACTAATCTTGTACGGGGGTAGAATACAGGTCTACGTAGCCGTCTTCCGAGACAATCAACGCCAAACAGTTGATTTGATTACTGCTCTTTTCATCAACATAGCGAATAGCGGAATTGTATCTCGCACCTCTAGCAGAATTGCCGTTTTTTGATGCCTGCCCGTCGAGAATGACACCAAAAGCATGAATAATACCTTCTGGCGAAATTAAAATCGCCCCATCAACGCTGGATAGATGGGAGATAATACTTTGAGAAACAATTACAGGCTCAATTACCGTGCTTTGTGCTGCTAATCTTTGGGTTTCCTGCTGGGCTTCGGGAGTAATTACCAACATTGTTCCATGACGCTGTTTTACGGCTGCCTCTACAGCTTTGGCTAAGAGATTGATGGTGGTGCGATCTACCTTAAACAGTCGCTCTACGCGATCGCAAAATAATTGGCGATCAAAACGCGCCCTCGGTAGTCTTGCCTGACGATACTTGACTCTAAGCATAATGTTCTCAGCATGGAGTAATTCCCAAGTGTGATGCTCGGCAAATCTGATTTCAAATAGGTTCTCTAAACTGGGCTGATAGGTATCTAGCGGTAGTCCCAAACCCCAGACAGTTTCTACATCACAGAGCAAAGCCATCTTGTTACTAGACACTTCCAGAAGCTTACGAATTGCCCGATAATTATAGATTTTGATCGGTTGAGTCAATTTAACCTTCGCTGCAATATCAGGGTGATCCTTCGGGCAAATAATCAGCCTACCTTCACTAGCAGCACCTTCGTAACGCTCCGCTGCGATCGCATTCGCAAAGGAAAGCAGATCGGTTTTCTGCCACTGATTGATATGCACCTCCACTGATTTGAGGAGGTTAGCAGCAGCATCCTCAATCACTCTTTCAGAATTGGCTAAAAATGAAATATTGCCTGCGGAAGAACTTTGTAGTTCTAGTTCTCCTGTCTTTAATATCTGATAAATTAAAGCCTCTAGAAAACAGCGTTCAATTCGATATTCTCGCATCGAATGTAGCTCATGGGTTCTTTTGGTCAAGCAGTACTGTCGCTCAAAATCCTGTTGCTGAAGCTGAATTACGGTAACAATCCAGTGGTCATCTTTTTTAATTGGCGAACTACAGAAAAAAACTTGTGACTGATGCTTGATGTTTTGTTCAAGAATTGACTGAAGAGCCAAGCGTAAGGCTTTTGGATACAGAGAATCTTTGTGAGCCTGAATTAAATTAGTAGAACTCTTGAAAAAGAACTGTTCGGGATCATTATCAAAGTTTTGCTTGGTAAAGGAGAAAAGCTGCTGAAAATCATCAGTTGTAAAACCGCAGTTTTCTGGATAAAAAGAAATTTGCGACGTATCATCCTGGACAACAGGAACGCCAATGACAAATACATGGGCGGGAATCGGCAGCTCTAAAATTTCTAAAATGTTCCCTAACAAATTTTCAACTGCACTCTGAAACACCTGTTGCCAGCGCCACATAGACATCTTTGTTTGCATTCAATCATTTCCTCTCAGATACAAGATCGCTTTTACGGCTGACAGAAACTCACACCAGTTTCTTTGGCTGGGGATCAAAATCTAGTGTAGTCGGCAAATAATTAAAACTAAGGAAAATTAGACAAAAAAATCCCCCAGGTACCAATCTGGGGGAAGATTTAATGTAACAGAGAGTATCTGTTGCATAGCTCTATCTCTTCTCTAATATCATCTAGATTTTTTCGGCTGGCTGTGACGCAGATCGCAAATGCTTGTGAGCCTATTTCCCCAATGTTTGGCAATCGCGAAACCATTTCTAGCAAAACCCAACTGTCGTTACGCTTAAGGTGAAGGTAATTAATCACAAAAAAAACCTCCAGGTACCAATCTGGAGGGGATTTAAT